>JABDPP010000435.1 GCA_013042765.1 Litoreibacter sp. | reverse complement strand
GAATCAAGCGCGCTGAGTCGCGCTGTTCGGCTGTTGGAGAGGCGCGTTTCGAGGTGAGTCTGAGCCCCATTCAGAGGTCAAAGGTCTTGCGAACACTCTTTATTGCCGAGCGCATGTTCTGTGCATTTTTGTAATTGCCCGCATATCGCCTGCCCTCTCACAGAACTCTCGCCCGGGCGTGAGCCCGCGTGGCTCTCAAAGGCCTTCAAAACCTCACCAAATCAGCGCCTGCCCCGCCGTCTCTCACAAGGCCCGCAAATCTTCGTGAGAGCGCGTGAGATTTCATGTGATTTCACTCCGGCCAACTGGTCCCCTACCTTCAACTCATCGGCACAGAGCCAGACACAAACCAAACCCAAACGATCGCAAGATCAGACACTTACAGAAAAGGAACTCCACCATGACACGTTTTGCCACTCCCGCCCTGATCGCCCTGCTTGCAACCGCAGGTGCTGCTTCCGCAGCCGTCTCCACCGTCGTCGAAGGGCAGGCCCGCGCCGTCCTCAATGACTACGCCATCTCTGTCACCCCCTTCTCCGGCCCGAGCTCGACCGTCGTCGAAGGTCAGGCACAGGCGGTCACAGGTGGCATCGCCACTGCCGCCAGCTCCAACATCGACCGGGTACAGGACATCCTCGACGACTACGGCCTCAACGCTGATCTCAGCACCCTGAACGGCGCACAGGTCGCCAGCATCCTGGGCGCCAACAACTCCGGCGAGAACCCGGGCATCATCAAATCCCGCGACGCAGCCGCCCTGCGCTAAGCCCCCACCTCCTCCAAACCAAGTAAAGAGGCCGCATAACGCGGCCTCTTTCGTGCGTCGGGAAGCCCGTCTCTTGCGTAAACTCTGTGTTTCGTTTCCGGAACCAATTGAAAAAAGGCAATCCCGGCTAGTCCCGGGTCCATTGAATCGTCCGGGCGTTGTTGTGAGATCGAGAACAGTCGATACGATTTCGACAACTATCGCGCGAAAATTCGCAACAGCACCTTTGCATTGTTTCAATTTGAGAAAATCAGTCTTTTCGATGACCACAAGCGGGTTCAGGTTTCCGTCAGACAATGGTCACTTTTGCAATTTTTCGCGCCTTATTGAGACCCAGATTGAAAGATCAATTGAGGATGTAGCGAGTAATTAGTGTCTTTCCCAATCCAGGGGTCAATGCTCAAGACTCGTTAAGATTGGGAGCCGTTAACCTGCCGGGTCAGGGACGTCCCCCGGCCCGGCAGGCTTTTTCTCAAAACAGCATTTAGGTCCCTGATCCGTGCATCTGCGCAACCGGGTGTGTTCGTCTCCTGCGCATGATCAGACCGAAGGCAAACACGCCGCTCATCCAGCTACCGATGCCGAGAAACGCGATCAGCCGGTTCTTGCGCTGTTTGTCGCTACCCTTTCGGGCTTCTTCCAGCGCTGCCAGTCTTACCATTTGTGCATCGCGCTCTTCCGACAAGGAGAAGGCCACGTAATACTTGTAGATGTTGCGGACATAGGTAACCGGCTCGGCCCCGATTGATCGGCGCGCGGCGCGCTCCACATTACCGAACCAGACATTCGGGTTGAGCTTCAGTTCCTCCGCACGTTTTCGGGCTCGGGCGACATTGGCAGGACCTGCGTTATAGGCGGCCAGCGACAACAGGATCTTGTCGAGTGCCGCGATCTCGGAGCCGCTGAAATACCGCCTCTGAAGGAAAGACAGGTACTTTGCACCGGCTTCAAGATTGTTCTCCAGAACATTGATATCGCTAATATTCACCTTTGGGTCCGCCGCAGTCGATGGAAGCACCTGCATGATCCCAACGGCACCCGCATGGCTCACCTGTGAATTATCGAGACGCGATTCCTGGTACGCCTGCGCCAGCATCATCTTCCAGTCTAATCCGTAGGCATCGGCCTGTTTCCGGATCAGCGCGACCATGCGATCGTAATCCTCCAGCCCCTGCCCGTCGCGGATGTCCTCGATCCAGTCGGGCGATCCGAGATAGCGTTCCAGCAGAACGTTGCCCACCAGGGTTCCGGGGCCAACCTCAGTCACGAAGTCGTTCAGCAGCTTCAGAAGCTCCGACGCATCCTTACGTACGGCCCACCCAACCTGTCCGCCGCGGTTCAGCGCTAGATCCTCCTGGACAACAATCCCGGGGAAGACCTGACTCCACAACTCAAGCTTGTGGCTATCAACCGCAACCGGTGGGATCAGGCCCGCGTAGAGCATGTCGAGGAGATCGTAATCCTCCAACCGGGGGTCGGCTGGCAGAACCGGAACAGGCTCTTGGCCCGCTTCCTTCCGTTCGGCATTGAGCGTCTGAAGATGGGCGAAATAGGAGCTGGACGGCCGCAGGAAGAGCCCGCTGGCGACCAGAGCATCAAAGGACGTGAGACGCTCCGTTCCCGGCCCGGTCACGACCAGTTCGGAGATGCCGGTAAACAGAGGTTCGGTAAACGCAACCTGTTGCAGTCTTTGTAGCGTAATTGTGAGGTTCGCCGCCGCGACATCCGCCCGACCATCCATGACCGCTGGCAAAATCTCGTTGCGAGGCAGAGGTATCAGCACCACATCGATTTTTTGGCCATGGCTTTGCTTCAGAAACTTCTCCAGTTCGCGGGCCATTTCGACCGCGAAGCCAATGAACTTCTCACCATCGTAGGAGAAATAGATCGGCGAATAGGGGATTGCGAGGCGCAACGTCCGCCGTTCAATAATGCTGGTCAGATCGCCCTGAACTGGTCTCAGCACATCTGACAGGACGGCATCCCTGTCGCCGCCAGACGTGTTTGCCCACACCGGTTCACCGCTCGGCGCAAACGCGCACAGAACGGCTGCAAAAACGGCTCTCAGGTAAGACACGCCCCTCAGTTTCGCCCCCAACGTAAACATTGCCCCCGGCCTACCGATTCCAGTGCCGATCCGGCCCTGCAGCAGGCTGCCTGTCCGATTGCAAAAGCGACAGATCTGACACAGTATCTTACCTGACATGCCCCAGAATTGAGGCAAAAGCGAGGCCCGTGATGGATCCAGCATATCCCCAGAGAACGCGAATCTATCAGAACCATCACCTCGACAGCACCAGATGGGACGTAATCGAACAACGGCCAAACGACATCATCGTATCGACCGCATACAAATGCGGCACGACCTGGACCCAGACGATCGTGCTGCACCTGATCTTTCAGGACCTCGAGTTTCGCCAGCTCAGCGAGTTCTCTCCTTGGATCGAGTTTCGAAGAAATGAACTGCAAAAGATAAAAGAAACGGTGGCAAACCAGACGCATCGCCGGTGCCTGAAATCCCATGTCCCCGCCGATGCCGTCCCCTACAGCCCCGACGCACGCTATGTCGTTGTGGGGCGTGACGCCCGAGACGTGTTCATGTCGATGTGGAACCACTACTCCAACTACACCGAAGAGGCCTACGCCGAATTCAACAACCCCGAAGGGCGTGTGGGTGGCGATTGCCCGCGCTGCCCGGCCGATATCCACGACTTCTGGTCGTCGTGGATCACACGCGGATGGTTTGACTGGGAAACCGACGGCTATCCGTTCTGGTCCAATTTCAGGCATATCCAGAGCTGGTGGGACTTCCGGCACCTCGAGAACGTGCATTTCGTGCATTACAACGACCTTCTGGATAAACCACGCGAAGAGATCGCCGCCTTGGCCGATTTCCTTGGGATCGCGTGTTCCGAAGAGATGCTCGGCAAGATCGTCGAGGCAACGAGTTTCCGCTCCATGAAATCCGAAGCCGAGAAGATCGCAGCAAGCACCAATGAAATTTTCAACGGCGGTGCGAAGACCTTTATCAACAAGGGCACCAACGGGCGCTGGATCAGCGTTTTGACGGACGAGGATCTCGAGAAATACGAGACCGCGGTCACACGCACGCTGTCACCCGATTGCAGAAGCTGGCTCGAAGCGCGCAGCGAGCACGCCGAGTCGGATGGATGATCACCAGCGCCCGACTTTGACCGAGGTCAAACACCCCCGTCCCTATCCGCGTCATACTCTTCATGATTCACATGTATGGAGACGTTCTGATGGTAGAAAAATCCCACAGCTCCGGGCTCTGGCCCTCAATCTATGAGCCTTTCAAATCATTGGGCTCGCGCATTTCTGACTGGATCGCGCCGGCCTCAGAAGCATCAACCTCCGGTGAGGCTTACACGATTTCGCTCGAATTACCGGGTGTTGCAGAGGCCGATATAGATGTCAGCGCCCATGACGGCGTCGTGACAGTGAAGGGCGAAAAGCGTGTGTCGCGTGAAGATTCCGGGGAAACGTGGTTCTTCAGTGAACGCCAATACGGTGCCTTCACGCGCAGCTTCCGCCTGCCGCCAGATGCCGATGAGAACAAGATCTCCGGCGAGTTGAAGAACGGCGTTCTGACGCTGACGGTTCCAAAGGCAACCAAGGCAGAGGCACCGTCCAAGAAGGTCAAGATCCGCACCGGTTAACAGGCGGTCAAGACTGACCCTGCGGCATTGCGTTAGCCGAATTTTTTCTGGTGGGCGCGGGCCGCCTCGGCCACCGCGTCACGATTGAGCGTAACGCCAAGCCCTGCGCCACCCAACACAGCAAGGCTTCCATTCTGCAGGCCCAAATCGGGCGTGTCGATGATGTCCCACTCCAGCAGGTGGTTCATGTATTGGTTGCCATCGTCAAGATTGGGGATCGTGGCCGCGACTTGATTTGCCGCCGCGGTGGTGATGCCGGTCTCATAGAGGCCATGCATGCAGATATCGATACCGGCCGCCTCCGCAATTGCTGCGACTTTTCGATAACGCGCAATACCCCCCGTTTCATGCAAACCAAGGACGATAAGATCAGCGGATTGGCTGCAACAGATCTGGTAGGCATCCTGCGGCGTGAAGACGGACTGATCGGCGGCAATAGCAACCTCGCTGCGGGCGCGAACCTGTTCGAGTGCCCATGGCGCCTCGGCCCGGGTGGGTTGCTCCACCATATCCACATCATAGGGAGCGAGCTTGCGGATCATGCGTTTTGCGCGCACTGGCGACCAGTGCTCGTTCGGATCGAGCCGGAGCCGCCTGTCCGGGCCGATCGCCGCGCGCACCTCCCGGACAATATCAAGGTCGAGCTGATCACCGCGCCCGACCTTCACGTAGATCACATCGCACCCGGCCTCGGCAAAGGCCCGCGCCTCCGCTGCGATTTCCTGCGCGTTTGCCCCTTGCGGAAACCCGAAATAGTCAATGCGGTCGCGCAGGGCACCCCCCAGAAGCTCATGCACGGGGCGCCCCGCAGCCTTACCCATGAGATCCCACAGCGCCATCTCGTAGCCCGCCAGAACCTGCCCCGCGAAACGCGGCGCGCTGCAGGTGCCGAGCGCCTCGAACAACACGTGGTAGGCTTTTGTCATGAGTGCCGTATTCTCAAAAGGGCTGTGCCCAATGCAGAGGTCTGAGACCAGCTTGAGATAGGCCAGAATCCCGTCGGCCGAGGGCGACGCGATGCATTCGCCATACCCTGTCTCGCCCGTATCGGATTCAACCTCCACGAGGATCACGTTGGCGCCGTAGATGACGCCCTGCGCCCAGTGGTATGGTTTGCGGTATGGCACCAGCAGCGGGGTCGCCTTCAATCCTGTGATTTTCAATGCAGATCTCCTGTTTGCAGGCCGATCCTGTCACAAGAGTGCAATTTGGCAAAGAAAACCGGTTCCGCCATCGGGACAATCCGCCTTGACAGGCACAACCCGATAGAGGCCAAGATCAGGCACCGCATCGCTAGAGGAGCCGCCGATGTCTGATCCCTTCTTCCATCCCGTCTCGGGCTTTGACCTGCCCCGGTTTGCCGGTGTGCCCACCTTCATGCGCCTGCCTCATGTGGGGCTTGAGGACCCGCGACTTGGCGAGGTGGATATTGGCCTGATAGGCACGCCCTGGGACAGCGGTACGACGAACCGTCCCGGCCCGCGGCACGGTCCTCGACAGCTCCGGGATCTGTCCACCATGATCCGCGCCCAGAATGGTGCGACCGGGATCCGGCCTTTTGAGCAGGTGAACTGTGCCGACCTTGGCGATGTCGCGCCAAACCCGGCCGACATTCACGCCAGCATGGACCGGATCACCGCATTCTACGACACGGTTCGCAACGCGGGTATCGTGCCACTGACAGCCGGTGGTGATCACCTGTGCTCGCTTCCCATCCTGCGGTCTCTGGGAAAGGCTGCTCCGCTGGGAATGATCCATTTCGACAGTCATACGGATCTCTTCAACAGCTACTTCGGGGGTACGCAATACACCCATGGCACCCCCTTCCGCCGCGCGATCGAGGAAAACCTGCTCGACCCCAAACGCGTCGTTCAGATCGGCATTCGCGGCACCGCTTATGACAGCGAGGATCACGACTTCGCCGAGAGCGTTGGCGTCACGATTATCCCGATCGAAGAATTTCACGCCCGCGGGCCCGAGGACATCATGGTTCAGGCCAAGGAGATCGTCGGCGCGCACCCCACCTACGTCTCCTACGATATCGACTTCGTGGACCCGGCCTTCGCGCCAGGGACGGGCACGCCTGAGGTGGGCGGGCCGAACTCCTTCCAGTCCATGCTCGTGGCCCGACTTCTGGACGGAGTGAACATCGCGGGGGCTGATCTGGTGGAGGTCTCCCCGCCTTTCGATCAAAGCGGCGGGACCGCCTTCCTCGGCGTCTCCATCATGTTCGAGATGCTCTGCAACATGGCCACCTGCATGTCGAGTTAACCGACCACATTGGTGACCACCAAGACCTTTGTACCCGCGGACTGAAGCCCTGCGACCCGCTCCGGCACGCCACCGATGGCACGCACTACAATATTGAGGACAACAAACGCATCCGGCAGGAAGACGTCAAAGTGCTCCGCGATATCATCGAGGCACCGAACGCGCAGCGCCCGGCGTTCCGGGGCTAAGCGGCGAACATCCGGCAACCGGTGTCGCACGGTTTCGTAGGCGTCAAACGCCTGCTGAGTTGTGCGTGGATTCACCGGATCACCTTTCAGACCGGGAAACGCAGGGACACATACAAGGCGTTATCCCCGCCGCCATCCCCGCCGCTGCCTGAAAATCACTGGCCAGCCGCCTGGAAGCTAATCAATTTTGCAGATGCGGCAAGAAAACTCCAAGCTTGATTAGGTTTTCCTCAAGAGTACGAAGTTCAGGTGACGGTGACGAAAATCTCAATGGCTTCAAGATCTTGCCCAGACACCAAGCGATGCATAGGTTTCCCACAGCACCCGTATGCAAAAGTATACTATTAAAAACAAGGCATTAGAATTGATTCCTGCGAAATCACGCTAGGTACAGCCTCAAGAATGGAGACCCCGACGATGCAAAACGATCTCATAAACCGAATCTTGGCCTTTGCCCTTCACCTCGACGATCGGGAAACCGATGCCCGTCATTCTGCGATGCAGCGTCGCTGGCTGGACGAGTTCGGAGTCCCCACACGCGAGGGGCAAGATCTTGTCA
>JABDPP010000427.1 GCA_013042765.1 Litoreibacter sp. | reverse complement strand
GGTCGCCAGAATGATCGGCGCCACGTAGAGGCCGCCATAGCCCAACGCGCCGATACTCATCTGCAGGGTGTCTCCCGCCCCGTCGATCGTCATCCCGAACAGGCTCGCCGAGAGAGCACCCATGACTGCCCCCGCGCCACAGGCAATGAGCGACAGCGCCCGTACGCCAGCCTTGGGAGAGTTGAACACGAGCGCCGCACCGCAGGCCCATGCCAGACCGGAGCAGAGCGCCATCGTATCCCCGAAACGCCAGTCGGCGAAGCTGATCTCGCCGCCGAAGATGAAGATGACGCCCAGCAGGGCCAATGCGATCGCCGCGGCGTTGATCAGCCGGAACCTGCGGCCGAAAAACAGGCATTCAATCGCGATTGCCCAAGCCGGCGCGAGGTAGAACAGAAGCACCGCGCGCAGCACCGTCGTATCGGCGATGGCCGCTGAATACATCATGATGGCGCATCCCGTGAACACCGCACCCGAGACAGCGCCGGGGCTCAGTTGCGCGGGTTTCGGTCGGATCATCAGCGAGGCCAGCAGCAGCGGTGCGGCTCCTGCGGCCATGGCGGTGCCGGACCACATCCCCGACAGGCCGATCTCCTCCAGCGCGCGGATCGGCAGCCACCAAAGCCCCCACATCAGCGCCGCCCCAAGGGCAAGCCAGATCGGGAACAGAGCGGAACGGGTCATCGGGCGTCCTTGCAGGTTTGCGGTCAAAATGGCCGATAGGGGGTGGTAACAGCCGTGGCATCCGTTTTTAATGGGCGCAATCAAAAACGAACCACCGGGAGATCATCATGAAAACTGCTTTTTACGCGGGCGTGTCCGCACTCGTGCTCGCCACTTCGGCGCAGGCCGCCGATCTGGGGGCCGTTGATGAGCCCATCAAGCTGGCGATCAACGAGTGGACCGGCCAGCACATCACCACACATGTTGCGGGCCAGATGCTCGAAAAAGCGGGCTACAAGGTCGAATACGTCACCGCCGGCATGATGAACCAGTTCCAGGCGCTGGCCGATGGCGACATCCACGCCACGCTGGAGATCTGGTCCTCCAACGTCTCCGACGAATACGCCAAGAAAATCGACGAAGGCACGGTCGTGGAAATCTCCGACCTCGGTCTCGAAGCAAAGGAAGGCTTCGCTTATCCCGCCCATGTCGCGGAGATCTGCCCGGGCCTGCCCGCCTGGGAGGCTCTGAAGGATTGCGCCGGCCAGTTCGCCACCGCTGAAACCTTGCCCGGCGGCCGGCTGGTCGATTACCCGGCTGACTGGGGCACCCCCGGCGCGGACCGCGTCGCGGGTCTTGATCTGCCCTTTAAGGCCGTACCCGCGGGCTCCGAAGGCGCCCTGATCACCGAGCTGCGCGCATCGACCGAAAAGAAATCGCCGCTTTTGATCATCTTCTGGCAGCCGCACTGGGCGATGTCGGCCTATGACGTGAAATTCGTCGACCTGCCGGTGGGCGAGGCCGCCTGTTTCGAGGATCCTGCATGGGGCCCGAACCCCAACGCGGTCAATGATTGCGACTTCACGCCGACCCGTATCTTCAAGGCCAGCTGGTCCGGCCTCAAGGACAAGTGGCCCGCCGCCTATGAAATCCTCGAGAACTACACGCTGTCGACCGATGTGCAGCAGCCCCTGATGGGTGCGATCGACGTCGATGGCGGCAGTGTCGAAGGGGTCGTCTCGGCATGGATGGACGCCAATGAAAGCGTCTGGAAGCCAGTTGTCGACGCTGCGGTAAACTGATCCCAGTGGACGCGGCAATCGCCACGAAGGGCCTCTGGCAGGTCTTTGGGGCCAATGCCAAAACGGCATTGGGCGAAGCCCTGAAAGAGGCGGAGAACACCGGGGCCACGTCCGAAGACGTGGCCCTTGGCTTGCGCGACAAGGGCCTGATCCCGGCGGTTCAGGACGCCTCGTTCGAGGTCCAGTCCGGTGAGCTGTTCGTAATCATGGGCCTGTCAGGCTCCGGCAAATCGACCCTGATCCGCTGCATTTCCCGTCTGGTGGAACCCACCGCCGGCGAAGTGCTGATCGACGGCGAGAACATCCTTGAAGCCAGCAAACGGCGCATGACCGAACTGCGCCGCGACAAGCTGGGCATGGTGTTTCAGCATTTCGGCCTGTTTCCCCATATGAGCGTGGCCGAGAACGTGGCCTTTCCTCTCAAAATGCAGGGCGCAAAGGCCAGCGCGCGCCGCAGCCGTGCCGAGGAAGTGATCCGGCTCGTGGGCCTCGAAGGGCGCGAGGACGCCTACCCGCGCGAGCTGTCGGGCGGCCAGCGCCAACGCGTCGGCATCGCCCGTTCGCTCGCCGTGAATCCCGATATCTGGTTTCTCGATGAACCTTTCTCGGCCCTCGACCCGCTGATCCGCCGGCAGTTGCAGGACGAGTTCCTGTCGATTCAGGCCTCGCTCAGCAAGTCCATCGTCTTCATCACCCATGACATCGCGGAAGCACTGAAGCTGGCTGACCGCATCGCCATCATGCGCGACGGGCGCATCGTGCAGATCGGCACACCGACCGAGATCGTCTTGAACCCGGTCGACGACTATGTGCGCGAGTTCTCCCGCGATATCCCTAAAGGCCGCCACATGACGCTGGCCTCGGTTATGGATCCCCTGAACGGCACGCCGCCCGCACAGGATGGCCCCGCGCTCAACACCACCATGACCCTCGATGACGCGCTGGCCAATTGCGCGCTGACGTTCGAGCCGATACCCGTGCGTGACGGCGACGGAAAGATCGTGGGCGTGGTTCGCCCCGAGATGTTCGCCCGCGCTCTGGGGGAGGCCGGCACGTGAGCCTCGCCGGCGCGGCAGCCCCCGCGCGGCGCCGCTGGCACCTTTCGAAAGGGGCGCTGGCCGGGCTCTTCGCGCTTGCCGTGGGCATCATCTGCATTCTCATGGAACCTGTCGCACCTTGGCTGGTGAGCTGGCCCAAGGGCTGGAGCCTGCCCGCGTCCGAGTGGATCGGCGACGGGCTCGGCTGGTTTCTTGCCGCGATCAAACCCGCCGCCCGGGCCCTCTCGGGCCTTCTGGCCTACCCGATGGACGCGGCCAACTGGCTGCTAGGCGCACTGCCCTGGCCGGTGGTGATCGGCGCGGTCACGGCACTGGGCTGGTATCTGGGCGGCTGGCGGATGGCCGCGCTTGGTGCGATCGGGCTGGGTTTCATCCTCGGCTCGGGCTACTGGGCCGAAAGCATGAACACGCTGGCGCTGGTCTTCGTGTCGGTGCCGCTGGCACTGATGCTGGGTCTTGCCATCGGGATCCTCGCCTACGAGGTGCCACGGGCGAAAGCCGCTGTTCAGACTTTGCTCGACGTGATGCAGACCGTGCCAACCTTTGCTTATCTCACGCCGCTCCTGCTGCTCTTCGGGTTCGGCCCGGTGGTGGGTCTGATTGCCTCGGCGATCTATGCCGCCCCGCCGATGGCGCGCAACGTGCTGCTCGGCCTTGAACGGGTCGAGGATGAAATCAAGGAGGCCGCGATCATGTCCGGCGGCACCCGCCGCCAGCAATTGTTCCTCGTTGAGCTTCCCGCCGCCACGACGCAGGTGATGATCGGGGTCAACCAATGCCTGATGGCCGCCCTCTCGATGGTGATCATCGCGGCGGTGATCGGCGGCTTCAACGATATCGGCTGGGAGGTCCTACTGACCATGCGCAAGGCGCAGTTTGGGCAGGCTTTCCTCGCGGGGCTGGTGATCGTCGTGTTTGCCATCATCATCGACCGGATGTCCGGTGCACTGGCGCGCAGCCGCAGCCCCCGCGACATGCGAGTGGTCTGGGGACTTCTGGGCGTCTCCGTCCTGCTGGGGATCCTGTCGCTGGGCCGCCTCCCCGATCCCGCCAGCTTCACACTGTTTGACCCCGCAGCCGGCGCCGTCGACAAGGCGGTGGGCGATTTCACCGCCGCCAACGGCATCCTGCTCGACGAGGTCAAGAACGGGGCGATGTTCTACATGCTGCTGCCGCTGCGCATCGGCCTGGATCAGGCCGTGCTGCCCTTCACATGGGGGTTCCAGTGGACGCCCACCCACTCGGCGTTCTTCTTCGCGGCCGCGGCGGCTCTTGGCGGGCTTTTCGCGCTCAGGGGCCGTATCGCGACGGGCGCTCTGATCGGATGCCTTGCCATCATGCTGGAGACCGGGATTTCGCAACTGCCATGGCCCTTCCTGATCGCGGGTGCGGGCGCGCTGGGCTGGATGTCGGGCGGCTGGCGGCTGACGCGCTTCGCCGTGATCCTGCTGGCGCTGATCCTCGTCTCCGGCCTCTGGGAGCGCGCGTTGCTGTCGCTCTACCTGTCAGGGGCCGCGGTCTTCGCCTGTGCGCTTCTGGGCGGCGGGCTGGGCCTTCTGGCGGCAATCAACACAACCGCATGGGCTGTGTTGCGCCCGGTCTGCGACATGCTGCAGACGATCCCGCTTTTCGTGTTCCTGATCCCGGTCCTGATGTTCTTCCAGATCGGTGAGTTCTCAGCCTTCCTCGCGATCTGCGCCTACGCCATCGTGCCGATGATCCGCTATACCCGCCACGGGCTGGTCACCACGCCCGCGGATCTCCTTGAAGCGGCGGAGGCGTCTGGTGCCACCCAGTGGCAAACGCTGCGCGATGTGCGCGCACCCTATGCTGCGCCCACGATCCTGCTCGGCCTCAACCAGACGATTCTCTACGCCTTTGCGATGCTGGTCATCGCCGCGCTGATCGGCACCACCGGGCTCGGCCAGTCGATCTATATTGCGCTGGGCAGCGCCGATGTCGGGCTCGGGGTCGCCGCAGGTGCGGCTATGGCGATCCTGGCACTGGTGGCCGACCGGTTGGTGCAGGGCTTTGCCGAAGAACGCCGCCACGCCCTCGGCCTCTGAACAGCTCTTTCAGTTCTCCGCAAATATCCCCGCCGGAGGCACAAAAAAAGACCGCCCCGAAGGGCGGCCATTTTTCTCTAAGCCTGTCCCGGAAATCCGGGTGCGGCTCAGCCCTGACGGGCTTTGAAGCGCGGCTGGGTCTTGTTGATCACGTAAACCCGACCCTTGCGGCGAACGAC
>JABDPP010000426.1 GCA_013042765.1 Litoreibacter sp. | reverse complement strand
GTGTTGCGACTGTCCAAGGCGATGGAGGGCGCGCAGACAAGTTTCCCCAGGGCGGATCTGTCGATCGAGGACGGGTGCGGTTCTGCAGAAGGTCGGGAGCCCGCAGATCTGGCCGCGGCCTTCGAGGATTCCCGAGGGCAGGATTTGCGGGCAGGTCGGTCTTTGGTGGGGCCACATCGCGCCGATCTGAAGGTGATTTATGCAGCAAAAAAAACCGATGCAAAGCAATGCTCTACGGGGGAGCAGAAGGCGTTGTTGCTCTCGCTTATTCTGGCCAATGCCCGGGCCTTGGCAGAGGATTTTGGAGCCGCGCCAATC
Source organism: Litoreibacter sp. (assembly GCA_013042765.1). Lineage (GTDB taxonomy): Bacteria > Pseudomonadota > Alphaproteobacteria > Rhodobacterales > Rhodobacteraceae > Litoreibacter. The sequence goes on along the minus strand of JABDPP010000426.1, from coordinate 11,439 downwards.
ATGCTGCTTGATGAGGTCGCGGCCCATCTTGATGCCGATCGTAGGGCGGCCTTATACGATGAGATCTGTGCGCTGGGCGCGCAGGCCTGGATGACCGGGACCGAAGCTGAGCTTTTTAATGAGTTGGGCGCGCGGGTACAGCGGTTTCAGATACGCGAGAACGAGGGTGTCTCCCATGTGGAGGAGGTCAGCGATGGCGCGCAGGGCTGAGATGTGGAAAGGATCGGTGACGTGACCGTGACAGCCTTTGAGCTGCTGCTTTATTCCGGCGCGCTCTTTATCCTGTTCCTGACGCCGGGTCCGGTTTGGGTGGCGCTGGTGGCACGCGCCCTGTCCGGCGGGTTCCACGCGGCCTGGCCTCTGGCTCTGGGGGTCGTCGTCGGAGACGTGATGTGGCCGATTCTCGCCATTCTCGGTGTGACCTGGCTGGTCAGCGAATTTGCCTGGTTCATGGATGTCCTGCGCTGGGTTGCTGTGATCATGTTCCTGACCATGGGGATTCTGTTGATCCGGCATGCCGAAAAGCGGGTGGAATCTGACAGCCGCTTCACCCGTCCGGGAATGTGGGCCGGATTCATGGCCGGGCTTTTGGTTATCCTGGGCAATCCCAAGGCAATCCTGTTCTATATGGGGGTGCTGCCGGGGTTCTTTGATCTGACACAGGTGACGGCGCTGGACATCGCCGTGATCTGTGTGCTGAGCCTTCTGGTGCCGCTGATCGGAAATCTCATTCTGGCGGCTTTCGTCGATCGCGCGCGGGCCATGCTGAAATCGCCGCGCGCACTGAAACGCATGAACACCGTGGCGGGGATATTGCTCGTCGCCGTCGGGATTGTAATCGGGGTGAGTTGATCACCGGAGCTGGCTCAAAAGATGCTGCGTTCTGGCCGATTGATAAATCTCAAGCTTCCCGCCTGTGAAGAATGCAATTGTTTCGTGAAATCAGGAGTGAAGGAGGGACCCCTATGAGAACCGCATTAAAACTGGGCGCTGCCGTGGCTGTTGTGAGCATGGCGACCGGTGCCATGGCGCAGGACGCGTTTCTGGGAAAACCCGAATACGACCAGCGCTGCGCCGTCTGTCACGGGGCGGAAGGTGCGGGCGATGGGGCTGTTGGGGTCTTGTTCGCGCAGTCGCCCAAGGATCTTCGGACGCTTGCAAGCGACAACGGTGGTGTGTTTCCCTTCGCCGACGTCTACCAGGCGATTGAGGGAGGGCGCGAAATTGCCGCACATGGACGCACGGAGATGCCGATCTGGGGGGACTACCTGCTGGCCGAGGCGCTCGAGCGGCGCAATGTCAGCCCCTATGATGCGCAGCTTGTCGTTGAGGCCCGCATCATCGCCCTGACGCAGTATATCAGTTCGCTCCAGACCCCCTGAAGGGGGCGAACAAAGGGGCGCGCGACCCGGGAGCGGGGCGCGTTTGGCGCGCCTGCCTGAACACACAGAATATTGTGGCAACTGCGTGACATTGCCCATCGAAACCGCTATATTTTGCCGGACATAACAAGAGAGACGTACATGTCCGAGCAAGACAAGCTTCCCGAAGAATATGGAGCGGATTCCATCAAGGTTCTCAAGGGCTTGGAGGCCGTTCGGAAGCGACCCGGAATGTATATCGGCGACACGGACGATGGCAGCGGTCTGCACCACATGGTCTATGAGGTCGTCGATAACGGGATCGACGAGGCGCTGGCCGGTCACGCGGACGCCGTCAACGTGAAAATTCACGCCGATGATAGTGTCTCGGTGGCCGATAACGGGCGCGGGATTCCCGTGGGCATTCACGAAGAAGAAGGTGTCTCTGCGGCTGAGGTGATCATGACGCAGCTACATGCCGGCGGGAAGTTCGACCAGAACTCCTACAAGGTCTCGGGCGGGCTGCACGGGGTCGGCGTCTCGGTAGTGAATGCGTTGTCGGACTGGCTGGAGCTGCGGATCTGGCGGGACGGCAAGGAGCATTTTGCGCGATTTGAGGGTGGCGTGACATCCGAGCCGCTTAGGGTCGTGGGTGATGCCGACGGCAAGAAAGGCACCGAGGTTCGGTTCATGGCGTCGACCGATACGTTCTCGGACCGGGAATTTTCCTTTAAGACGCTCGAGAACCGCCTGCGGGAATTGGCGTTCCTCAATTCTGGCGTTCGGATCATCCTGGAAGATGCGCGCCCGGCGGAACCGCTGCGCACCGAGCTGTTCTACGACGGTGGCGTCAAGGAATTTGTGAAATACCTGGACCGTTCGAAGCATCCGATGATCCCGGAGCCGATCTTCATGACCGGTGAGAAGGACGGCATCGGGGTCGAGGTCGCGATGTGGTGGAACGATGGCTACAACGAACTTGTCCTGCCGTTTACCAATAACATCCCACAGCGCGATGGCGGCACACATATGGCGGGCTTTCGCGGTGCGCTGACCCGGACGATCAATAACTACGCCCAGTCCAGCGGAATCGCGAAGAAGGAGAAGATCTCCTTCTCCGGTGACGATGCGCGCGAGGGTCTGACCTGCGTCTTGTCGGTCAAGGTGCCGGATCCGAAATTCTCCTCCCAAACCAAGGACAAGCTGGTTTCGTCCGAGGTGCGGCCCGCCGTTGAAGGGATGGTCAACGAAAAGCTGGCGGAGTGGTTCGAGGAAAACCCCAACGAGGGGCGGTTGATCGTCTCTAAAATCGTGGAGGCCGCGCAGGCCCGTGAGGCAGCCCGAAAGGCCCGGGAACTGACGCGTCGCAAAACCGCGCTCGACGTGAACTTCCTCGCTGGCAAACTCAAGGATTGCTCGGAGAAAGACCCGAGCAAAACGGAACTCTTTCTGGTCGAGGGCGACTCGGCCGGTGGCTCTGCACAGACCGGGCGGGACCGGCGCACACAGGCGGTTCTGCCTCTGCGCGGTAAAATCCTGAACGTGGAACGGGCGCGGTTTGACCGCATGCTGGGCAGTCAGGAGATAGGTAACCTGGTCATGGCGCTGGGCACCGGGATCGGGCGCGACGAGTTCGATATTTCCAAGCTGCGCTATCACAAGATCGTCATCATGACCGACGCCGATGTGGACGGCGCGCATATCAGGACGCTGCTTTTGACCTTCTTCTTCCGCCAGATGCCGGAACTGATCGAGAACGGGCATCTCTTCATCGCGCAGCCGCCGCTCTACAAGGTGTCGCGCGGCAAATCCGAGGTCTATCTAAAGGATCAGATGGCGCTTGAAGACTACCTGATCGAAATGGGCGTCGATGGCGCGTCTCTCAAGCTGGGCACAGGCGAGGAAATCGTCGGGCAGGATCTCAAGCGTGTGGTCGATGAGGCCCGAACGGTACGCCGTATCCTGCAGGCCTTCCCGACCCATTACCCGCAGCACATCCTCGAGCAATCCGCGATTGCTGGCGCTTTCCTGAGCGGGCAGGTGGATGCGGATCTGCAGGGGGTTGCCAACAAGGTGGCCGAACGCCTCGACCTGATTGCGCTGGAATACGAGCGTGGTTGGCAGGGTCGCCCGACGCAGGACAAGGGGATCCGACTGTGGCGCGTGCTGCGCGGGGTCGACGAAGTGCGTGTTCTGGATGGTGCGGTGCTGCGATCGGGTGAGGCACGCCGGCTCGGCAGCCTGACAGAGAGCCTTCAGGAAGTGTATTCGCAACCTGCCCGGTTGGTGCGCAAGGATCGTGAACAGCCGGTCTATGGCCCGATCGATCTGCTCCAGTCGATCCTCGAAGAGGGCGAAAAGGGCCTGTCGCTGCAACGCTACAAAGGTCTGGGAGAGATGAACCCTGACCAGCTTTGGGAAACGACCCTTGATCCGGAGGCACGGACGCTGTTGCAGGTGAAGGTCGACGATCTGATCGATGCCGACGATATCTTCACCAAGCTGATGGGCGATGTTGTCGAGCCGCGTCGTGAGTTCATCCAGACAAACGCACTCAGCGTTGAAAATCTCGATTTCTGATCAGTTTCAGCATCTGAAGCGCTGAGAGCGCCCCGGTTTCGCTTGGGGCGCGCGAGCAACTGTTCTGTATCCGGCCAAGGTATTCGCAATGGTGAAACTTTCGCCGGCTTGTCTGACGATTCCCCCCTCTGCGGTGGACCTCCGGTCTTTGGTCAATTAAAGCTGCGTCAGTTGTATGAAAGGCTCGGAAAAAATGGCTGAACAGAACACCCCCGATATCATTTACACCACGGTCGACGAAGCACCGCAGATCGCCTCTGCATCGCTGCTGCCGATCATTCGCCGCTTCGCCGCCGCTGCCGATGTTTCGATCGGCACTAAGGACATTTCACTGGCGGGCCGGATCATTGCCGCGTTTCCCGAAAAGTTGACCGATGCCCAACGCCAGTCCGATGATCTGGCCGAGTTGGGAGCGCTGGTGAAAACCCCGGACGCCAACGTTATCAAGCTGCCGAACATTTCCGCGTCTGTGCCGCAGCTGGTGATTGCGCTGAAGGAGTTGCAGTCGCAGGGTTACGATCTGCCCGACTATCCCGAGGAGCCGTCAACCGACGAGGAACGCGACATCCGCGCCCGTTTTGACGCGATCAAGGGCTCCGCCGTGAACCCGGTTCTGCGCGAGGGCAACTCGGACCGCCGCGCCGCCGTCGCGGTCAAGAATTTCGCGAAGGCGAACCCGCATTCGATGGGTGTCTGGTCGTCTGACAGCAAGACGCATGTCTCCTCCATGTCTGGCAACGATTTCTTCTCAAACGAGAAATCCGCCACGCTGACTGCGGATCAGGCTGGTGCTGCCCGGATCGAGCTGGTCGGAAAGGATGGCTCTGTCACCGTACTGAAAGACGGCGTTGAGTTCCCCGCCGGCACTGTGGTCGACGCCACATTCATGTCGGTCAAGGCGCTCGGGGCCTTCCTCGCAGAGCAGATCGAGGCCACCAAAGAGGAAGGGGTCCTGTTCTCGCTCCACCTGAAAGCCACGATGATGAAAGTGTCCGACCCGATCCTGTTCGGGCATGCGGTCAAAGCGTTCCTTCAGCCGGTCTTCGACAAGTACGGTGACCAGATGGCCGCGGCCGGCGTTGACCCGAATTCCGGTCTGGGGACTTTGCTGGAGCATGTGGCCGAGATGCCCGAGCGCGCCGAGGTCGAGGCTGCGATCGAGGCTGTCATGGCCGATCGCCCGCCACTCTACATGGTGAATTCCGACAAGGGTATCAGCAACCTGCACGTCCCCTCCGACGTGATCATCGATGCCTCCATCCCTGCTGTGATCCGCGCTGGCGGTAAGGCCTGGGGGCCGGATGGCAAAGAGGCTGACGTCAACTGCGTGATCCCGGACAATTCCTACGCGCCGGTCTATGACGAGGCGATCGGCTATTTCAGGGAAACTGGGGCCCTTGATCCCACCACGTCGGGCACCGTTCAGAACCTCGGGCTGATGGCGCAAAAGGCCGAGGAATACGGCTCGCACCCGACCACGTTCGAGCTGCCTCACGATGGCACCGTGCGCATGGTTCTCGCCAATGGCGACGTGCTGCATGAGCATGAGGTAGAGGCAGGCGATATCTGGCGTTCGGCCTCCACCAGGAAGGCCCCGATCGAGGACTGGGTAAAACTGGCCATTGAGCGTCAGAAGATCGAAGGGTTCCAGGCCATCTTCTGGCTGAACGAGAACCGCGCGCATGACGCCCAACTGATCAAGTTGGTCAAGCCGATTCTGGAAGAAGCCGGTGTGGCCGACAAGTTCCAGATCCTAGCACCGCGCGAGGCAACCCGTGTCACGCTGGAGACGATCCGCAAGGGCGAGAACTCCATCGCGATCACCGGTAACGTGCTGCGCGACTACCTTACGGACCTGTTCCCGATCCTTGAGCTTGGCACCTCCGCCAAGATGCTGTCGGTCGTCAAGCTGATGAACGGCGGCGGTCTGTTCGAAACAGGTGCCGGCGGTTCGGCCCCCAAGCACGTCCAGCAGATGATGGAAGAAAACCACCTGCGCTGGGACTCCCTTGGTGAATTCTGTGCGCTTGGTGAAAGCTTCAAGTTCCTGGCAGCTGCCAAGGGCAATGAGAAGGCACGCCTTCTGGGTGAGGCCGTGGAAGTTGCCACGCAAGGCATCCTCGATCATCACAAGTCCCCCAGCCGCAAGGTTGGCCAGCCGGATAACCGCGACAGCCACTTCTACTTCGGGCTCTACTGGGCTCAGGCGCTTGCCGACCAGACCGAGGATGCGGAACTTGCCGCGGAATTTGCACCGATCGCCAAGGCCCTGTCTGAGAACGAAGCCGCGATCGTAGCAGAGTTTGCCGCGGTTCAGGGCAAGGAAGCCGATCTTGGTGGTTACTACCACACCGACCCGGCGAAGACGGAGGCGGTAATGCGCCCCTCCGCTACGCTGAACCAGATCTTCGGCTGATTACACATCAGACCCCGCCGGAGCGCATGCCGGCGGGGTTCTTTCTTTGGCGGCTCTTTGATCCGCCTGTATCTCCACGAAAAATCAACACCTTCGCGTCTTAGTGCTTGCCGCGCCCGGGCTATTTGTGCCTCCCTGTAACTGGGCCAGCCGGCCAGACCGTGCGGAGAGATGAGATGGGCCAGAACTGTGTGACCTTGCTGGGTGTGAAAGGCGGCCCTGCGATCCGTCCAGAATCTTCCATGCCGACATCGATCCTTGTCGAGATGGCTGGCAAGACAATTTTGGTGGATGCGGGGCTGGGATGTTCCACGGGTCTCGTGCGGGCCGGTGTGGCACTGACGGATCTGGACGCGATTTTCATCACCCATCTGCACTCGGACCATTATCTTGAACTGGGCCCCTTGCTGCACACGGCTTGGACCGCCGGGCTGGACCGGACCATTCCGATCTACGGCCCCACGGGCCTGCCTGTGTACTGGGCCTGTTTCCTTGCGGCCATGGAGTTCGATATCTCGCTGCGGATCATGGATGAGGGACGGCCCGATCTTTCCGGATTGGTCGAGTTCACCACGCTGCAAGCCGGGGAAAATGTGACGCTGGACGGGATCGAGGTTTCGGTCATGAAGAATGTGCATCCGCCGATCGCGGAGAGCTATGCTCTCAGGTTTGATGCTGCGGGACGGTCGGCAACTCTGTCAGGGGATACGGTCGCGATGGAGGAGATGATCGAGTTCGCGCGGGGCAGCGATATCTTGGTGCATGAGGCGATGCTGGAGGCGGGGATCGACGCGCTCTGCGCCCGGGTTGGCAATACCGATGACCGGTTGCGGACCCATCTTATGCGCAGCCACACGCCCGCTGCCGAAGCCGGGCGGATCGCCACGGAGGCCGGCGTCGCGCAGCTTGCCCTTAACCATCTCGTCCCAAATGACGATCCCGATTTCTCTGAGGAGGACTGGCGGGCAGAGGTTGCGCCGGCGTGGTTCGGGCCGCTCTTCATTGGGCGCGACGGGATGCGGATCGATCTTGCGGATTAGCTGTGTTCCTAACTGGCGCCGGCGTGGCTATCAGGCCGGTCCAGCCACCTGCGGCAGGCCCTGTCGATGGCGGCGTGAAGCAGGAGCGTGAAGATCGCCAGAACGATCAGGGCGGCAAACATCAGGTCGATCTTGGCGCGACCGTTGGCGAGCAACATCAGGTAACCCAGGCCCTTTGAGGCCCCGACCCATTCACCGATAATCGCACCGATCGGGGCATAGACAGCAGCCAGCCGCAGACCCGAAGCGAACCCCGGAAGGGCGGCCGGGATCCGGATGTGCCACATGATCCGCCGCCGGGAGCCACCCATCACATTGGCCATATCGAGCCAGTCGCGTGGGGTGCGCATCAAGGCATCAAACGACGCGGACGTGACAGGGAAATAGATAATCAGAAGGGCCATGAAGATCTTGGACCACAAACCGTAGCCGAGCCAGAGTGTCAGGATCGGGGCCAGTGCAAAGACCGGGATCGCCTGACTGAAGACCAGCATCGGGCGTAGCAAGGTGCGCGCCAGCGGAGAGGCTGCCAGCCCGATCGCGGACAACCCACCCAGAACAGCCCCCAACCCAAGGCCGATCAGAACTTCGGCAATTGTGATCAGGGCATGCTCGCCAATCAGCGCGCGGCTCTTCCAAAGCGCTTCCGCCACGCGTAGGGGGCTCGGCAGGATGAACGGTGGCAGATCGGCCGCGACCACCAGTGACTGCCACAGGATCAGGGCAAGCGCGATGGGTGCCAGCATATTCAGACTTTTGTACTTCATGCGGCCTCCCGCAGGCGCGACAGGAGTGCAGCCTGCGTTTGCAGGACAGTAGGGTCATCGACGGCGCGGGGCACCGCACCTTGCGGAGTGGCGGCGGCCTCAAGACCGTCGCCGGTCATGATCCGGATGTCGTGGCCGAGGCGCGCCGCTTCTGCGGGGTCATGCGTGATCAGCAGCACAGTGCGGCCGTCCAAAAGTTCTACGGCGAGCTCCTGCATCAGGGCGCGGGTGCGCGCATCGAGGGCGGAAAACGGCTCGTCCAGAAGAACCACGGGCCGGTCTTCCATCAGGGTGCGTGCCAGGGCGACCCGCTGGCGCTGGCCGCCCGAAAGCGAGTCGGGTTTCTTGGTGACGTGTTCTGCCAAACCGACGCGCTCCAGCACGTGGAGTGCCGCGGCGCGGTCCATTGTCTCGCCCCTGAGCCGCGCCCCGAGCATGGCGTTGCCAACCAGATCGAGCCAAGGCATCAGAAGATCGTTCTGAGCCATCATTGCGACGCGGCCCTGCACAGGCTGCCCGTCGGAGGCCGTGATTTGCCCATCAAACTCGATACCCTGATCCAGTCCCGCAATCAGCCGCAGAATCGTAGACTTGCCAACGCCGGAGGGGCCCAGCAGGCAGGTCCAGCGGCCCGCAGCCGCTTGGAGGGTGAGTGGCCCGAACACGGGGGTCGTCCCGAACCGGGCCGCACCTTCCAGTTGCAGGGCGGGCGCTTGTTTCATGGGTTGAGCCCCATGTCCCAGAACCCGACCTCGAGCCGCGTCGCAGTCTCGAACCGCGCGCACAGAGCCTGCCAGCGTGGGCTCGCTTGTGGATTGTCGCCCAATCTACGCGCCACGGCCGCATCAATCAGCGCGCCGACTTCGTGACAGACCTGTTGGTATTCCGCACCGGAATAGACATTGATCCAGTCGGCATACGGGGTTTCCCCTGCCGTGGCGGCGAGGCGTGCACCGATCTCTCCGTATCCCAGAACGCAAGGGGCCAGCGCGGCCAAAAGGTCGAGAAAGTCGCCCGAGTGGCCCGCATCCAGAACATAGCGCGTATAGGCGATATTCTCCGGCGCCTCGGCGGCGGTGAACAGGTCCGCCTCGCTCAGGCCCTCTTTGGCGCAGGTCTCGATATGGAGCCGGATCTCCTCATCGATCAGGGCATTGAGGGTTGCCGCGCAATGCCGCATCTCCTCAACGGTATCGGCCTTGGTGACAGCCAGGGCCCACGCGCGGGAGAAATGGATCAGGAAGATGTAATCCTGCTCCAGATAGTGCAGGAAGTTGTTACGCGGCAAGGTGCCCGTCTGCAGGCCCCGTACGAACTCATGCTCGGTATAGGCCTGCCACGGACCCTCAGCAGCGGCCCGCCAGAGGTGAAATGTCGAGCCGTAAGAGCTCATTCTTCCCCCAGGTCGATCGCCAGAACCGAGACAGGGCGGATGCCCTCGACCAGCTTGGCCTCGTTCAGGAACTGCTCGAAACGGGTGTAGCGGCCCTCATCAAGGGCCTCGGGACGCAGTGCGAAGCGTGGCAGTGTATCGACCCACGCCTTCTCGTTCAACTCGTCCTGCAGTTCGGCAGAGGTGGCCGCGAAAATTTCCCAACTCTCCTGCGGGTGGTTCACGATGTACTGCGTCGCAAGCTCGGTGGCGCGCAGGAAACGGCGGATCACACCGGTGTCCATGGTGTCAGGATTGGCGACGTAGATCAGTTCGTCATAGGTTGGAACGCCTTCTTCCTCGATGTAGAAGCAGCGACCCGCAACCCCTTCAATCTCCATCTGGTTCAGTTCGAAGTTGCGGAACGCGCCCAGCACGGCATCGACCTGACCGGACATGAGCGAGGGCGAGAGCGACCAGTTCACGTTGACCAGTTCGATATCGTCCATGGTCAGACCGTGATTGCCGAGTATTGCGGAGAGTAGCGCCTCTTCAACACCGGCGACCGAGAAGCCGACCTTGCGGCCCTTCAGGTCGGCGACATCCTTGACCGGCCCGTCGGCGAGCACCAGAAGGCAGTTGAGCGGGGTGGCAACAAGTGTTCCGACGCGTGTCAGTGGCAGGCCTTCGGCCACTTGCAGGTGCAACTGCGGCTGGTAGGAGATCGCAAGATCCGCGCGGCCCGCAGCCACCATCTTGGGCGGGTCTGCTGGATCGGCGGGGGCGATGACCTCCACTTCGAGATCCTGATCGGCGAAATAGCCGTTCTCCTCGGCGATGATGACCGGCCCATGGTCGGGGTTCACGAACCAGTCCAGCATCAGCGTGATCTTGTCCTGTGCCAAGGCCGGCGTTGCGACCAAGAGGCCGGCAAGCAAAGCAAGTGTTCTCATTCCTGTTCTCCTTGTGTGTCGCCCAATGCGACGAGTTTGATTTCTCCGTCCCAGACGGATTTCAGACGGTCGGCGGCCTGCCATGCCCGAAAGCCAGAGCGGCAGGCCAGCACGGCGCGTTGTCCGGCCGCAGGCTGTGGGCCCTCAATCCCGATTTCGGGGACGCTCACACGCAGGGCCTCGGGTAGTTTTGGGCCGGGTTCCTCTGCGCTGCGCAGGTCGATGACGAAATCACCCGTGCGAATATCGCGCGCCGCGATGAACTGTGGTCCTCCGGCCTCCTCGGGCGCTCCGTCAAAACGGAACCTGCCGAACCGGAAGTTCTGCGCGTCAAAGGTGACCAACTGGCCGAGCGGTGAGGGCGCGATACCGGCGAGGACCGCGACGGCCATCTGGGCCTGAATCGCGCCAATCACGCCCACGACTGGACCGAGAACGCCGTCCTCGGCGCAACTGCCGGCCCGTTGCGGCAGGTCGGGGAAGACCGCGCGCAGAGAGGGCGAGGTGCCGCAGAACCCGCCGCAATAGCCCTCCAGCCCGATCACCGAGGCACTGATCAGCGGGATCGCGGCCTGCTGGCAGGTGTCGGACAGGATATAGCTGGCGGCGAAACTGTCGGCGCAATCGAGCACGATATCCCTGCCGCAGCACAGGTCTTCGGCGTTTGACGGGTCAAGAACGCCGCGGATCGGGGTGATTTTGCAGTCTGCATTGAGTTGTTGCAGGTGACGGGTCGCGGCCTGCGCCTTGGGCTGGCCGATGTCATACTCGCGAAACAACGTCTGGCGGTGCAGGTTCGTGAGGTCGACAACATCCTGATCCAGAACGGTTATTTCACCGATGCCCGCGCCGACAAGATATTGCAGAGCGGGGGCAGCAAGGCCTCCCGCACCTACCACCAGCACGTCCGCGTCGCGCAGCTTTTCGTGCCGCTCGGCGCCCAGTTCGGG
>JABDPP010000423.1 GCA_013042765.1 Litoreibacter sp. | reverse complement strand
GCCGAGGCCGAGCTGAAAAAGCTCAAGAACATGAGCCCGATGTCGGCGGAAGCCACCGTCGTGCGCAACTACCTTGACTGGATGCTGTCCATCCCGTGGGGCAAGAAGTCCCGCGTGAAGAAGGACCTGACCAAGGCTCAGCAGATCCTGGACGACGACCACTATGGCCTGGAGAAGGTCAAGGAGCGGATCGTCGAGTATCTTGCCGTGCAGCAACGCTCGAAGAAGCTGAAAGGCCCGATCATGTGCCTTGTCGGCCCTCCGGGCGTGGGTAAGACCTCTCTGGGCAAATCCGTGGCCAGGGCGACGGGGCGCGAGTTCATTCGCATCTCGCTTGGTGGCGTGCGCGATGAAAGCGAAATTCGCGGCCATCGCCGGACCTATATCGGCTCGATGCCGGGCAAGATCATCCAAGCCCTGAAGAAGGCGAAGACGACGAACCCGCTGATCCTGCTCGACGAGATCGACAAGATGGGTCAGGACTTCCGGGGCGATCCGGCGTCGGCCATGCTCGAAGTGCTGGATCCGGAACAGAATTCGACCTTTGTGGATCACTATCTTGAGGTGGAATACGACCTCTCGAACGTGATGTTCCTGACCACGGCGAACTCCTACAACATGCCCGGTCCGCTTCTGGACCGGATGGAGATCATTCCGCTGGCCGGCTACACCGAGGACGAGAAAACCGAGATCGCCAAGCAGCACCTGATCGAAAAGCAGGTGAAGAACCATGGCCTGAAAAAGGGCGAGTTCGAACTGACGGATGAGGCGCTTCTGGAGATGGTGCGGACCTACACCCGCGAGGCAGGCGTTCGGAACCTTGAGCGCGAGATCGCGAAATGTGCCCGGAAAGCCGTCACGAGGATCGTGCGCAAGGACACCGACAAGGTGGTTGTCACGCCGGATAACCTGGATGACTTCCTTGGTGTGAAGAAATTCCGCTACGGCCTCGCTGAGAAGGAAGATCAGGTCGGTGTCGTAACCGGGTTGGCTTACACGTCCGTCGGTGGCGAGTTGCTCTCGATCGAAGCACTGCGGCTGCCGGGCAAGGGCCGGATGAAGACCACCGGTAAGCTCGGCGACGTGATGAAGGAGTCGATTGATGCGGCATCCTCCTACGTCCGCTCGATCTCACCGCAGATCGGGGTGAAGCCGACGGAGTTCGACAAGATCGACATCCATGTGCACGTGCCCGAAGGCGCGACGCCAAAGGATGGCCCGTCGGCCGGTCTGGCTATGGTCACCTCGATCGTGTCGGTGCTGACCCAGATCCCGGTGAAAAAGGACATCGCCATGACGGGCGAGGTCACCCTGCGCGGCAATGCGCTGGCCATCGGTGGTTTGAAGGAGAAACTTCTCGCGGCGTTGCGGGGCGGCATCAAGACGGTGCTGATTCCGCAGGAGAACGAGAAGGACCTGCCCGAGATCCCCGACAACGTCAAAGAGGGTTTGACCATCATTCCGGTTAGCCATGTGACGGACGTTCTGGAGCATGCGCTTGTCAGCAAGCCGGAGCCCATCGAATGGGACGAGGCGGCTGAGGAAGCCGCTCAGGCCGCCCTGAAAGAGGGGGACGGAGACTCGGCGGGCGCAATCAAGCACTGAGCCGGATCTCTCCGCGCTACGAACTGGAAAAGGCGACCATCTCGGGTCGCCTTTTTTCTATGGCGCGCACTTTGAGTGCTGTTAGCTGTAGCTGATCTCACCCAGATCGCGCAGCTTCGAGATGGTGTTGGTCAGTTCCGACATCGCGGCCTCGCCATCCTCCTCGGAGGGAGGCTCTCGTTCTGCCATTTCATCGCGCAACTGGCTGGCCATGCGCTGAGACATGTTGGCGAGGACGAAGTCTACCACGTCGCCCATGCTGGCCTGAGCCGCGACGAGCCCGGCGACCAGGGTATCTTCGGGAACCGCACGGGTAATCGTTGGGATGTCGGCCGGCGAGAGCCGTTCGGCGATATCACCGAAGGTGAAGATCGCGCTGCGCACTTGCGCGGCAAGCTCGGCGTCCTGCGCCCCCAGAGCCGCGATGATCTCGTCACGACGGCGCGCACCTGTTGGGTTGAGAATTGCGGCAATCAGCTCAGGCGTCGCGACGTCGAGCGCGGTTTCCTTGGTGTTGCCGTGGCCGGCCTGCAACGCCGTGCCAATTTGCCGGATGACGTCCGCAGGGGCTCTTTCGATCTGGGAGATTGAGAAGGTAGCCTGGGTCCCGGCCTCGTCCGGCAGATCCTTGAGGAGTTCCGCCGCCCTGTCCGGCGCAAGCTGTGACAGCACGACGGCGGTGATCTTGGGATGTTCTTGCTGGAGTGCTGCCAAAAGATCCTTCGGCGCGGTCTGATCAAGCACCGGCCATGGGTTTTCGGTTGAAGATATGCCGAAACGCTGGCGCATTCGGGAGATCAGGTCCGGTGAAAGCTGCGCGTCGAGCGCCGTCAGGGTGTCGGCAATCGAGTCCGGAAAGGTCAGCCCGTCGCGAGCCAACTCGCTCTCGAGGTCCTGCAGCACACGGTCCAGAACAGGTCTTTCGACCTGTCCCAGCGTAAGATAATCGCGGGCCAGACGCGTCTGGGCGCGTTCGCTGAGCGCAGGCAAGTCGAGCCGGCCGCCGTCGGTCTGGACCATCCGCAAAATGATGGCTGCCTTTTGCGACCGGGTCAGGCCATTTGCCTCAGACTCAGTGCTTCCCTTTCCCGCATCAGGAAAAACCTCCCCCGCGGGAACAGGCATATTTGCCAGATCCATAGCTCTTCCCCCAAATGCCCCAAACGAGTCCGGGGGCCTCTCGCGCGAGCATCTAGCGCCGTACCGGGTTAACGAGGGATTAGAGACCTGTGCGGAAAAGCGCGTGATTTGCGACAAATTGGGCGGTTCGGGACTGGTCTCAGTAGCCGTAGGTCTGGCCCGTCTCCAACGCGCGAGCAAGGGATGTTTCGGCCCAGCTTCCCGCACCACCAAGCTCCCGGATTCGGTCAAGCTGTTGACGGGCCTCTTTCGTCCGGCCCATCGTGACGAACCCCTGACCCAGATAGGACCGCGTCAGGATATTCTCCGCATCCACCTCCAGCGCTGCAGCATAAAACGCCAGCGCGTCCTGCATTTTCCCGGATTTGCGCGCGATGAACCCGCGATATGTCAGAACGCGTGCATCCTGTTGGTTCGACATGGTTGAAAGCACACCGAGTGCGCGTTCCAGATGGAGCGCATAGGCCAATTCCCGCACACCTTCATAGCGCTGGCCGTCGTCAAAGCGGCTGTCCTGAGCATCTACGCAGGTCTTGGTTTTCTCGTCCCAGATCTGCGTGGCTTTACAGGTTGCCGTGGTGGGGGTTGTCTTGGGGGGCGTTTCGTCTTCATCGCCGATGGCGAAGGACGCGACGGGCATAACCGCAACCAGGGCTGCAAGCATAAGTCTTTTCATCGGGGTGCTCCTATCGACCTCAGGGCTCAGATAGGGCGCCGCGCGGGGCTGTCATCCGTCAGGTGGTCGGATCTGCCACGCAGGTTGCAGTTTGTGCGTCCCAGCTGGTCCCCGGCTTGCATGTGGCAGCCTGCTGTTCGCTGTGAATGCACTGGGCACTGGCCAGCGTCGGGGCCAATGCCGCTGCAAGAATGATCAGAGCCATTCTGGTCTTCATCGTAGCCTCTCCCTCGAAACTCGGTAGAGAGACCATAGCACACTATCGCCCGACATAAAACCAGATCGGGTTGCGGAGCATGATCCGTGCCTCCGGCGGGGATATTTACGCCAAAAAGAAAGGGTGTTAGCCGAGGTAGGGTGCCAGTACTAAGCGTCGCCGAAGACCCGGGCAAAGATCGTATCAACATGTTTGGTGTGATAGCCTAGGTCGAATTTCTCCTCGATCTCCTCAGCGGAGAGCGCAGTGCATACATCCGCGTCAGCCAGCAATTCTGTCTTGAAGTCCTTGCCTTCTTCCCAGACCCGCATCGCATTGCGCTGCACCAGCTTGTAGCTGTCCTCACGGCTGACACCGGCTTGGGTCAGGGCGAGCAGCACGCGCTGGCTCATGACCAGGCCGCGGAACTTGTTCATGTTGGCGATCATGTTGTCGGGATAGATGACCAGCTTGTCGATGACCGAGGTCAGGCGGGCGAGGGCGAAATCCAGCGTGATGGTCGTGTCCGGCCCGATATTGCGTTCCACCGAGGAGTGACTGATGTCACGCTCGTGCCAGAGCGCCACGTTTTCCATGGCCGGAACGACGGCCATGCGCACCAGCCGGGCCAGCCCGGTCAGGTTCTCCGTCAGAACCGGGTTACGCTTGTGCGGCATCGCGGAGGAGCCCTTCTGACCCTTTGAGAAGAACTCTTCGGCTTCGAGCACCTCGGTGCGTTGCATGTGGCGGATCTCTGTGGCGATGTTTTCGATGCTGCTGGACACCACGCCCAGGGCCGCGAAGAACGCAGCGTGGCGGTCGCGCGGGATCACCTGGGTGCTGATCGGTTCGGGCTGAAGGCCGAGTCTCTCGCAGACATGGGCTTCCACGGCGGGGTCGATATTGGCGAAAGTTCCGACCGCGCCTGAAATTGCGCCTGTGGCGATCTCGTCGCGCGCGGTCTGCAGGCGGCGCTTGTTGCGGTCCATTTCGGCATAGAAGCGCGCCAGCGTCAGGCCCATCGTGGTGGGTTCGGCGTGAATGCCGTGAGAGCGCCCGATGCGGATCGTGTCCTTGTGTTCGTAGGCGCGGCGTTTGAGAGCGGCCAGAAGTCCGTCCATATCCTCCAGCAGGATATCCGCGGCGCGCACCAGCTGCACGTTGAACGTGGTGTCGAGCACGTCAGAACTGGTCATGCCCTGATGCACGAACCGGGCCTCGTCGGAGCCCACATGCTCGGCGAGGTGGGTGAGGAATGCGATCACATCATGTTTGGTCACGGCCTCGATCTCGTCGATGCGGGCGACGTCAAACTCGACATCCTTGGCTTTCCAGACCGCTTCGGCGTTCTCACGCGGGATCACGCCCAGATCTGCCTGGGCGTCACAGGCATAGGCCTCGAT
>JABDPP010000419.1 GCA_013042765.1 Litoreibacter sp. | reverse complement strand
TGTCGGAAGGCCGATCCTCTCGGTATTTTCCGGCGTGGCGTAGAATTGGGCGGTTACCTCGCCAATCAGTTTCGCGATCAGGTCGGGATGCTCCGGCCGAACGTGCCAAATTGCAATATCCGCTTCCCGGCGCCTGAGATCCCGAATCTCGTCGGCAGCTACAACCTCGAGCGTAATTCCGGGTACCTGTCTTCTGATCTCCCTCATGCGGTCTGGCAGGGTGAAAGCGGCCATCACGTCGCTGGCGGTAATGGAGACACGTCCCTCGACCGATTGTGACTGGCCAGAGGCGGTGAGGGAAACCTGTTCTGCTGCGGCACCCATGGCGCGCGCATGCTCCAGAAGATCCTGCCCGGCTTCGGTGAGAGCAAGTGTGCGTCCGATGCGCTCAAATAACAAAACGCCAAGACTTTGCTCCAGCCCCGCCACCTGACGGCTCAGGGTTGGCTGAGTGAGCCCAAGCATGCGCGCGGCCGCAGAGAGTGATCCCTGCTCAGCTGTCGTCAAAAAGGCCCGGGCCTGGTTTCAATCGAAGGTGGCGAGCGCATTTTACATGCAAGTATGTATTTCAAACCTGCAAAATTCGGCAATTAGCGCGAATTATTGCATGAGCTCGAATGCGCTCGAAAGGAGAATCCAATGGTTACTGCAGAAAAAATTCTGGGACCGCATCGCCGAGAAATACGCGCGTCAGCCGGTTCGCGTTCAAAACGCGTATCAAATCACGCTGGATCGGGTGGCGACTTATCTCAAGCCATCCGATCATGTGCTCGAGGTGGGATGTGGCACGGGCTCGACCGTACTGACGCTTTCGGGACAGGTGGCTTCCATCCTCGCAACGGATACTTCCACCAAGATGATCGAGATAGCCCGTCGCAAGGCCGTCGCCGCGGGCACATCAAATGTCACCTTCCGCAAGATGGCGCTCGACGATGCCGCGACACCCGGTGAAGGGTTTGCCGTGGTTATGGGGATGAACCTGCTGCACCTTGTCGAAGATCTCGACGGTGCGCTGGCCAGCATGGGTGACAGCCTTCGGCCCGGCGGACTTTTAATCACCAAATCCGTCTGCATGGGGAATGGCGCGGGCATCTGGTCCTATGTGCTGCCGGTCATGCGGTTTCTGGGTAAGGCGCCATTTGTGCGGATCATGACGATGGCCGAGCTTGAGAACGCGATCGTCCGTGCCGGTTTCGAGATTGTGGAAACCGGCAACTATCCGGAACGTCCGCCCAACCGCTTCGTGGTTGCGCGCGAGGTTGGGGTCTGAGCCTTCGAGAAGGTATCCTGAGTTTCCCCGCAGGGTCGACACAAACTCGCTAGAGTGCCGGCCCTGCGGGGAAACTTGGCCAATGTGACTTGATCCGGCCCGCATCCGCGTCTATACGCCTCCGGTGGCCCACAGGGGCCCGACTCGAAAATCAAGGAACGCCGCGTTTGACCTGCTTCGCTCATGGGTCAATTCCGGCAAAGGAGAGCGACTATGAAATTGCATGAACTGCGCGACAATCCTGGCGCAACCCAATCCAAAAAACGCGTTGGCCGTGGTCCTGGCTCCGGCAAGGGTAAAACCGCTGGCCGTGGTATCAAGGGTCAGAAGTCCCGCTCGGGTGTGGCTCTGAATGGCTATGAAGGTGGCCAGATGCCGCTTTACATGCGCTTGCCGAAGCGCGGCTTCAACAAGCCGAACCGCAAAAAGTTTGCCGTCGTGAACCTGGGCCTGATCCAGAAGTTCATCGACGCCAAGAAGCTCGATGCGAAGAAGGAAATCACCGAGGACGTGCTGGTTGAAACCGGCGTCGTGCGCCGCAAGCTTGATGGCGTCCGGATCCTGGCGAAAGGCGATATTTCAGCCAAGGTGAAGCTTAACGTTACCGGCGCATCCAAATCCGCGGTCGAAGCTGTCGAAAAAGCCGGCGGTTCTCTGACTGTTGCGGCGGCTGCTGCTGAATAACGCCTTGTGAGAGGCGCGTGCGCCTCTTACATATCTTTCAGTTTCCAGCGCCGCGACGGGGGACCCCGGACGCGGCGCTGTCATGATCAAGACAGGGAAGTCGCGACATATGGCATCCGCAGCCGAACAGATGGCCCAAAACATGAGCTGGTCCGCCTTTGGGAAGGCGACCGAGCTCAGACAGCGTATTCTTTTCACCATCGGTCTTCTGATCGTCTACCGGCTGGGAACCTATATCCCGGTTCCCGGTATCGACGCTGAGGCGCTGAGACAGTTCGTCGAGCAGGCGTCCTCCGGTATCGGTGGTATCCTGAACATGTTCACCGGGGGTGCGATCGGCCGGATGGGCCTCTTTGCGCTTGGGATCATGCCCTACATCTCGGCCTCGATCATCGTTCAGCTGATGACGGCCATGGTGCCGCAGCTGGAACAGCTGAAGAAAGAGGGTGAGCAGGGCCGCAAGAAGATCAACCAGTACACGCGCTACGGCACGGTGTTCCTCGCGACGTTGCAGGCCTACGGCCTGTCTGCAGGCCTCGAAGGCTCCGGGCTGGTCACGGATCCGGGTTGGTTTTTCCGCATCTCCTGCGTGATTACGCTGGTTGGTGGCACGATGTTCCTGATGTGGCTGGGTGAGCAGATCACCGCGCGCGGCATCGGCAACGGTATTTCCCTGATCATCTTCGTCGGCATCATCGCCGAGGTCCCCGCAGCGCTGGCACAGTTCTTCGCTCAAGGCCGCTCCGGCGCACTGAGCCCGGCTGTCATTATCGGTGTGCTAGTGGTCGTGGTTGCCGTGATCACTTTCGTGGTGTTCATGGAGCGCGCTCTGCGCAAGATCCATATCCAGTATCCGCGCCGTCAGGTCGGAATGAAGGTCTATGACGGTGGCTCAAGCCACTTGCCGGTCAAGGTCAACCCGTCAGGCGTTATCCCGGCGATCTTTGCCTCGTCCCTGCTACTTCTGCCGACAACGGTCAGCACGTTCTCGGGCGCTCAGACGAGCCCGCTCATGGCCACTGTGCTTGCCTATTTCGGCCCGGGTCAGCCGCTCTACCTGGCGTTCTTCACGTTCATGATCGTGTTCTTCGCCTATTTCTATACGTTCAACGTCTCCTTCAAACCTGAAGAAGTTGCCGACAACCTGAAAAGCCAGAACGGCTTTATCCCGGGGATCCGTCCGGGCAAGCGCACGGAAGAATATCTCGAGTATGTCGTGAACCGCGTTCTGGTCCTGGGGTCGGGTTACCTTGCGGCAGTTTGTCTGCTTCCTGAGATTCTGCGTGCACAGCTCGGCATCCCGTTCTATTTCGGCGGCACGTCGGTCCTGATCGTCGTGTCCGTGACCATGGATACGATCCAGCAGGTGCAAAGCCACATGCTGGCGCATCAGTATGAAGGGCTGATCGAGAAATCACAGCTGCGCGGCAAAGGCACCAAGAAGCGCGCGAAAAAGGGAACGGGACGCCGATGAACATCATACTTCTGGGCCCACCAGGCGCGGGTAAAGGAACGCAGGCACGTATTCTTGAGGAAGGCCGGGGCATGATCCAGCTTTCTACGGGCGACATGTTGCGGGCTGCACGGACATCAGGCACCGAGATGGGCCAGCGGGTTGCGGCGATCATGGATGCGGGCGAGCTCGTCACCGACGAGATTGTGATCGGTCTGATCGAAGAGAAACTCAACGGTGACCATGGCGGCGGTTTTATTTTTGATGGCTTCCCGCGCACGCTCGCGCAGGCAGACGCCCTTGGCGAGCTTCTCGAAAAGCACGGCACCTCACTGGATGCGGTGGTCGAGATGCGGGTCGATGACGATGCGCTGGTCGCACGCATCACGGCGCGCTCGACCTGCGGCGATTGCGGTGAGGTTTACAACGACCTGACGAAGCCGATCCCTGCCGATGGAAAGTGCTCCAATTGCGGCGGAACTGAGTTCAAGCGTCGTGCCGATGACAATGAGGAAAGCCTCAAGGTCAGGTTGATGGAATATTACAAGAAAACCTCTCCGCTAATCGGATATTACTACGCGAAGGGAAAGCTCGCTCCGGTTGACGGTCTGGGTGAAATCGACGCTGTTGCGTCCGAGATCAGCACGGTTTTGGACGCTTAAACTAAGGCAGGCTTGACGATCCGTTAAAAAGGACCTAAGCCGCACCATCCCGGATACGAATCGTGCGCGGATGCCTTGATCGTGGCGCTGTGCATGTCCGGATAAAGAACCAAGCCCGTGGGTCGAAAAACCTTCGGGCTTACGTTGTGAAAAAAGGTTCCGGAATTACGGAACCGCAACCGAAAGGAACGGCCAATTGGCACGTATTGCTGGCGTTAACCTGCCTGATGGGAAACGGGTTCCCATCGCTCTCACTTACATCACCGGTATCGGGCACACCTCTGCAAAGGCGATTTGCGAGTCCGTGGGCATCGATGCGGCCCGTCGCATGAACGAGCTTAGCGACGCGGAAGTTCTGCAGATCCGCGAACACATCGACGCGACTTACACCGTTGAGGGTGACCTGCGCCGCGAAGTTCAGATGAACATCAAGCGTCTGATGGATCTTGGCTGCTACCGCGGTCTGCGCCATCGTCGTAACCTTCCCGTTCGGGGTCAGCGGACCCACACGAACGCACGCACCCGCAAAGGCCCCGCCAAGGCCATTGCCGGCAAGAAGAAGTAAGGGGAGGCTTGATCAATGGCACGTGAAAAGACACGCACGAAGAAGAAGGTTCGCAAGAATATCGCCGCTGGTGTGGCGCATGTGAACTCGTCCTTCAACAACACCAAGATCCTGATCTCCGACGTACAGGGCAACGCGATCGCATGGTCGTCTGCTGGTACGATGGGTTTCAAGGGCTCACGCAAATCCACACCTTACGCTGCCCAGATGGCTGCTGAGGATGCGGGCAAGAAAGCCCAGGAGCATGGCGTCAAGACACTGGAAGTTGAAGTTCAGGGTCCGGGCTCCGGCCGGGAAAGCGCTTTGCGCGCCCTGGCTGCTGTCGGGTTCCAGATTTCCGCTATTCGCGACGTTACGCCGATGGCACATAACGGATGCCGCCCGCCGAAGCGCCGCCGCGTCTGATTCTACTTAAAAGCCGCAGGGTTCGCAGTTTTTGCGAGCCCTGCTTTCGTCATTTTAACCTCGGGCGTTCTCGTTTTTGGACATGAACGGGAACAAGTATGGAGGCGACACATGATCCACAAGAATTGGGCTGAGCTTATCAAGCCTACGCAACTCGACATCAAACCCGGCAACGATCCTGCACGCAAGGCAACTGTGATTGCTGAGCCGCTGGAGCGTGGCTTTGGCCTGACCATGGGCAATGCGCTGCGCCGCGTTCTGATGAGCAGCCTTCAGGGCGCTGCCATCACCTCCGTTCAGATTGATAACGTGCTGCACGAGTTCTCCAGCGTGGCTGGCGTTCGTGAGGACGTGACCGATATCGTTCTGAACCTCAAGGGCGTTGCGATCCGCATGGAAGTCGAAGGCCCCAAGCGTCTGTCGATCGCCGCAAAAGGCCCGGCTGTCGTGACGGCTGGTGATATCTCCGATAGCGCCGGGATCGAGATCCTGAACCGCGATCATGTAATCTGTCACCTTGATGATGGCGCTGACCTGTTCATGGAACTGACTGTGAATACGGGTAAGGGCTATGTCGCGTCCGACAAAAACCGCCCCGAGGATGCACCGATCGGCCTGATGCCGATCGACGCGATCTTCTCGCCGGTCAAAAAGGTCAGCTACGACGTGCAGCCCACCCGTGAAGGTCAGGTGCTGGATTATGACAAGCTGACCATGAAGGTCGAAACCGACGGCTCTATCACGCCGGATGACGCTGTGGCCTATGCCGCGCGCATTCTGCAGGACCAGCTGTCGATCTTCGTGAACTTCGAAGAGCCCGAAGGCGCACGCGGTCAGGAAGACGAGGACGAGCTGGAGTTCAACCCGCTTCTGCTCAAGAAAGTCGACGAGCTCGAGCTGTCTGTCCGTTCGGCCAACTGCCTGAAGAACGACAACATCGTTTATATCGGCGACCTGATCCAGAAAACCGAAGCAGAGATGCTGCGGACGCCGAACTTCGGCCGCAAGTCCCTCAACGAGATCAAGGAAGTGCTCTCGGGCATGGGTCTGCATCTTGGTATGGATATTGTTGACTGGCCGCCGGAAAACATCGAAGACCTGGCCAAGAAGTTCGAAGACCAGTTCTGATGGCACGGGCGGGGAAACCCGCCCTGTCCGACCCGGCGGTGTGTTGCCGTCACCTGAATGCCCGGACATGCCGGGGAAAACATGGGCAATCCCGCCCCAAGGAGAGGCGCCGACACGCATCGGTCAGCCCGGACAAAGTATAGAAGTAGAAGGACTGAAATCATGCGTCACGCACGGGGCTATCGCCGCCTGAACCGCACCCACGAACACCGCAAGGCGTTGTTCTCCAACATGGCCGGATCACTGATCGAGCACGAGCAGATCAAGACGACCCTGCCGAAAGCCAAAGAACTGCGCCCGATCATCGAGAAGATGATCACGCTGGCCAAACGCGGCGACATTCACGCCCGCCGTCAGGCCGCGGCCAAGCTGAAGCAGGACAAGGACGTCGCAAAGCTGTTCGACGTTCTCGGCCCGCGCTACAAGGATCGTCAGGGCGGCTATGTCCGCGTCCTGAAAGCCGGTTTCCGTTATGGCGACATGGCTCCGATGGCGATAATCGAATTCGTCGACCGCGACGTTTCTGCCAAAGGCGCTGCTGACAAGGCCCGTCTCGAAGCGGAAGACGCCGCCGAATAATATGCCCACTCACGGCAACTGGAAAGAGCCCCTCCTTCAGGTGGGGCTTTTTCAATTTCAGCCCATACGTTGAAAATGCGCTTCGGCATCGGCATATGCTTGAAGCGGATGGAGTGCTGTATGAGATTTATTCTGACATTTCTGTTGGCGGGCCTTCTGGCCGCGCCGGCGCAGGCTGACAGC
>JABDPP010000410.1 GCA_013042765.1 Litoreibacter sp. | reverse complement strand
GGACAGGACAAGCGCAGCTGCACAACTTGCAACAATGATCGCCGCCACAGGCCGCATCTGGAACTCCTTTCGCCAACTCATGATGGTTTAGCCTATAGTTTCGCGGGCGTCACGTGGTCTTGTGATCGTCGATGAAAATCAGCAGCCCCGCACCGGCGAAAATCGCGATATCGGCGATGTTGAACGTGTAGGGGTTGGTGATCCCGCAGCACGACATGTTGAGAAAATCGGCCACCGCACCGTAGATCATGCGGTCCAGCGCGTTGCCGACGGCCCCGCCAATGATCGCGCCCGCCCCGATCAGCGTCAGCGGCTTGCTCAGGCTGCGCCGGGCCCACCAGACCAGCCAGAGAGATACGCCGACCGCGAGTGCTATCAGCAGGTAGCGGGCGAAATCCGGGCTGTCTCCGAAAAGGCCGAAATTTATCCCACGGTTCCAGCCCATGCGGAAATTCAGCAGCGGCGGCAAAACGTCGATGGCGCCCATAACCTTGAGGTTGAGCAGATGCACCACCACCCATTTCGACAGCTGATCGATCGCGAAAACGATCAGTGCGGACAGGCCAAGCAAACGCATATCAGTGCCGGAAATGGCGCATGCCGGTGAAGACCATGGCCAGCCCCAACTCATCCGCTGCCTTGACCACCTCGTCATCGCGTACAGACCCGCCTGGCTGGATCAGGGCGGTGGCCCCGGCTTCCGCTGCCGTAATCAAACCATCGGCAAACGGGAAAAACGCATCCGAGGCCACGACCGATCCTCTGGTCAGCGGCTCAGGCAGTCCCAGTACCTCGGCCATATCCTGCGCCTTGCGTGCCGCGATGCGGGTCGAATCCACGCGGCTCATCTGGCCCGCGCCAACGCCCACGGTGGCCCCGTCCCGCACATAAACGATCGCATTCGACTTCACGTGCTTGGCCACTTTCCAGGAAAAGAGCATATCGCGCAGCTCCGCGTCACTGGGCCCGCGCTTGGTCACCACTTTCAGATCACCGGGCACAATCGCACCATTGTCCTTGTCCTGCACCAGAAACCCGCCGGAGACCTGCCGCACCGTCAGTGCCGCGCTCATCGGATCGGGCAGACCGTCCGTGGTGAGCAGACGCAGGTTCTTCTTTTTGGCAAAAATATCCCGTGCGGCATCGTCGGCGCCGGGCGCGATCACCACTTCAGTGAAAATCTGGCTGATCTCCTCGGCGGTGGGCCCATCGAGCGGCTGGTTCAGCGCGATGATACCGCCGAAAGCCGAGGTCTGATCGCACTGGAAAGCCGATCTGTAAGCCTCAGACAGGGTCGCGCCGCGCGCAACACCACAGGGATTGGCGTGCTTGATGATCGCACAAGCCGGGCCCTCGGCGGGATCAAACTCAGCCACCAGTTCAAACGCGGCATCGGTGTCGTTGATGTTATTGTAGCTCAGCTCCTTGCCCTGCCACTGCCGTGCCGTGGCCACGCCCTGACGCTGCGAGCCGTCGGTATAGAAGGCCGCGGACTGGTGCGGGTTCTCGCCGTATCGCAGTGTTTGGACCAGCGTTCCGGCCACCGCCCGCCGGCGCGGGGTTTCCTGCAACTCCCGCGCCATCCAGCCCGACACGGCCGCGTCATAGGCCGCGGTCCGCGAGTACGCCGTCAGAGCGAGGCGCTGGCGGAAGGCATAGCTGGTGGCACCGTCATTGGCCTCAAGCTCGGCCAGCAGCGCGTCGTAATCCTGCGTGTCTGTGACCACGTTGACGAAGGTATGGTTCTTTGAGGCTGCGCGGATCATCGCCGGGCCGCCGATGTCGATATTCTCGATGCAGGTTGCATAGTTCGCGCCCTTGGCGACGGTTTCCTCGAACGGGTAGAGGTTGACCACCAGCAGGTCGATGACGGCAATCCCGTGCTCCTTCATCGCCGCAAGGTGCTCGTCATTGTCGCGCAGGGCCAGAAGTCCGCCATGCACCATCGGGTGCAGCGTCTTGACCCGGCCGTCCATCATCTCGGGAAAGCCGGTGACATCGGCCACGTCGGTCACATCGAGCCCCGCCTCGCGCATCGTGCGTGCGGTGCCGCCAGTGGACAGAAGTTCCACCCCGCGGGCGGCCAGCGCCGTGGCCAGCTCGATCAGGCCGGTTTTGTCGGATACGGAAAGAAGCGCACGGGTCAGGGGCACGAGATCGGTCATGAAAGTCCTTTCGCGCGGCGACGGCCGCGGAATTCGAAAAACAGTAACGGACCCTCCGGCCCGGCGACCTTACCGCGAGGAAAGGTCCTGCGCGCGGGTCAGGATCCAGGTGACGCGGCTCACATACTCCATCACGCGGCAGGATAAAACGATCTGTTTCGTCGCGCGTGGTGAAAGCCGCCCCTTTTCGAGGTAAACACTCGGTTCAAGAGACAATTCCGCCAATCCGGAGAAGCGAAAGACCCAAACCTCGCGGCCTTTCAGGACCAGCGACACCGCACTGCCACCAAGGTCGAGATTTGGCTCGACCTCCGGGTGGAGGTGAAAGCGGATCGCGTAGGGGACGCCTTCGAGCCGTGTACGATCAAGCTGCAGGTCGAACAGGCGCTGGTCGCCGGGCGACAGGGCCGCAAGCGTGTCTTCTCCCCTTAGCGTGCCGCCCTCGCTGCTCAGCTCGAGCCGACGCGCATGGGTCAAACCGTAAGCGGGCGCATACCCGTCATGGGTGGCGATGATGGCGGAGGGCGCTTCCGGCGGCTCAGAGGTCAGGGTGACGTGACGCGGCGGTTTGACGAGAAGCTCACCGTCGGCCTCGGACGCCAGTTTGGCCGAGGATGCTCCGAGGATCGACAGGGTGGAATGAGACGGTGTTGCCCGCCCGGCCCGGCGCCAGTCCGGACCAAAGGGCGTTCCGGATCCGCAATTGACGATCATCGGGCGGCGACCAGAGCTGAGTTCAAACGCGAGCGTACTGGCATGGGCGTCACCGGACCTGGCCCCCGCAGGCGGCAGGGCTGTATCGGCGATCACGGTGGTTTTGCCAAAGCAGAGCCGCGCGTAGCCCATCGTGTTCTCGATCACGCCCACGGGTTGCGTACCGGCGATCATGCCAAGCGCATAATCGAGTTTGCCGTCCGAGCCGCGGCCACCCCCGTGAAACCGCGCCAATCCGCCATCGGAATGGCGCAGCGCTGTGAGTGTCGGGCGGATCCGCGCAATCGCGCCGAGAATCGCTTCCGGCGGCTCCCGCCCGGCATCGCGCAGCACGCCGGCGGCCCAGTTGAGATGCAGCAGCACCTCCATCAGGTGTTCAGGGTTGCGCGTCGGCAGGCCCTCGGTCGCATCGATCTGGGCATCGCATTCCCGGGCAATCCCGGCAATCGCGGGCTCCCGGTAGCCATCCATCCCTTCGAGGCTGACGGCGGCATAAAGCAATCCGGTCAGCGCCTCGAAGCGCGGCAACCCCTCGGCCGCGCGCGACCAGCGGCGGGCCAGAAACAGGGTCTGGCGCGTCAGCGATTCGAAATAGGCCTGCGATTTTGCGCCATCCTGACCATTGAGCAGGAACAGCGCGTGATTAATCCAGCGGATCACCCGCCGCCCGGTCAGTTCGGGTGTCCAGCCCGGCCCTTTGCCAGAGCCATATTCCCGGATCCACTGGGCGACCCAGTCCTGCGCAAGGCGGCGCGTGGTGCCATCTGTCACCCGGGCAAGATCATCGAGCCATGTGCAGCCCTGCAACTCGGCGGCAAATTGCGCATTGGGCGGTGCAATGTCCCAGATCCCGGCGCCGCGTGCCTGAACCAGATGCCCGCCGAAGCGGAAATTTCCAGCCGCCAGCTGACGGCCGCGCGCGTAGGAGCCGATCGTCCGCGGCTCAGGCTGGGACACAAAGGCGGTGGCCCTGTGCCGGCGGCCCGCAATACGGGTCTGAACCTGGTCGAGAAGTGTCAAACTGCGCTCTGCCCCGATTGTTCGGACGGGTCTGGACCCGCTGCTCCTGTCTGTTTCAGACTTCTGTTTCTTACCTGATGCCCCAAAATAGCTTGTGGTCCCGGCGCTGTCACGGCCTATTCAGGCTTGCGCAGGGCGATCATGAAAAACCCGTCCATCCCGCCACGCTCTGCCCAGTAATCGGGGCGCAGGCGCAAGCCACCGCCCTCGCGCAGAACCTCCGGGCCGAGGCCAAGGGCAGCACAGTCGGGCGCAATCTCACTCAACCCGTGTCGCACGATGGCGAGTTTCGCCTGACGTTCACCTTCTTCTGTGAGCAGCGAGCAGGTGCAATAGAGCAGCCGCCCACCGGGCTTCAGCAACGCCACTGCCCGGTCGATGAGGTCAGACTGAAGCTGGAACAGCTGATCGAGATCCTTGCCGGTTCTGACATGCGGCAGATCGGGGTGACGGCGGATCGTGCCTGTGGCCGAACATGGTGCATCGAGGACAATCGAATCGAAGGGCTCAGGGCTTTCCCAGCTCAGCGCGTCTGCGGTCACACAGGTTGCGGACAGGTCCGTGCGGCGCAGGTTCTCGCGCAGGCGCACCATGCGCGATTTCGACAGGTCCAGCGCGGTTACCTTCGCGCCGGCAGCCGCCAGTTGCAGGGTCTTGCCTCCCGGCGCGGCGCAGAGGTCAAGGATCGTCTCTCCCGGTTGCGGAGCGAGCAGACGCACAGGGATTGCGGCCGCCGCATCCTGAACCCACCAATGCCCCGTGTCATAGCCGGGAAGGTCGGTGACCTGCGCGGAGCGCGCGATCCGCAGGGAGCCCGTCGGCAGAAGCTCCGCGTCAAGCTTTTCGGCCCAGGCGTGCGCGTCCCGTTCGTTCTTCAAAGTCAGGTCGAGCGGCGCACCGGCGAGATGCGCCGCCTCGATCGCGCGGACGGTGTTTTCGTCATAGATGTGCACAATGCGGCGGCGCAGCCATTTCGGCAAAGCCGGCACGGGCAGGTCGGCCCAGAGCGCCGGACCTTCTTCGGCCACCTTGCGCAGCACGGCATTGGCAAGCCCGGTGAACTGGCCGGCCTTGCGGTTCTTGCGCATCAGCGACACGGCGCTGTCGACAACCCCGTGCGGCGCAGCACCTTCGACACACAGCTCCACCACGGCAAGGCGCAGGATATTGAGCGCCGGCAGGGGCGGGCGGCGGTCCATGAAGCCATCAAGGAGGGTATCGGCGCGGTCCAACTGCCGCAGCGTGGTCACCGTCAGCCGTTGTGCACGCGCCCGGTCCGGGCCGTCGAGACCTGCCAGTGGTCCCTGCGCTCCGAGCAGGTCGGAGAGCTGGGATTTCTCCTCCAGAACGCCACGCAGAAGCTGCACTGCCACCCGGCGGGCTGCGAGCCCCGGCTTGGCTGGCGCCGTGGCGGTGCGGGGGCCGGCACCCGGTTTCCCCTTTGCTCTGGCATCGGGCCGCCTGCCGCGATTGGGTTTGTGCTTGGGCGCGCCCGGCTTATCGGCCATGTCTTGTCTCCTCTGCCCGGTGGCGTATATCACAAGGACACGCTGAACAAGGACGCACCGAAATGGCTGATACGCCGGAACAGGGGAAAAAAGACGACCCCGCGCAGGGGGTTGCGCCTGAGATCTCTCCCGATCTGCCGCCGGCGGCGCAGCGTGCTCTCAAGGAAGCGCAGGAGCGCCGCAAGAAGCAGAAGGCGCTGGACCTGCCCACTGAACTGGGTGGGCGCGACGGGCCGGAGCCCGTGCGTTATGGCGATTGGGAGAAGAAGGGAATCGCGGTCGATTTCTGATCAGCCGCGGTGGCGCGCCAGATCTAGCGTACGCGTCCGGGCCTGAGCGTCAGGTCGGCAAAGCGGCCTTCACCCCGGTCAGAGGTAAAGCGGATCTTCTTGCCGTTGACGCGGACTTCCTGACAGTTGGGGCCAAGGTTGCGCTGTCCCCAAAAGAGATCGCGGCAGAAATAGCCATCCCGCCATTTCCATTCTCCACGCACGTCGCGTCCAAAGGCGCGGCCGGCGATCTTGCCTTCGGGAGACACGGAGAGCGAGATCCCGAACAGGGTCAGGTCCTTGCCCTCGACGATCTCCACGAACTGGGATTCGGATTTGACAGGATTAAAGACGGCTTCCGCGAAGGCGGGCGCCGAACACATCGTGACAGTCGCAATTACAAGAGCCGTAAGTTTCATCGAACTATTCCACCCAAGATCCAATTATCTTACGCAGCACAGAAGACATCAGATTAAAACATTTTTGCCCTGAATCACAGATCCGGCTTTCGGATCCGGCTAGAACTTTGATTCAAAGGCCCAAAACATCCATCATATCATATTCGCCGGGTGCCTTACCCTGCCCCCAGAGCGCAGCCTTCAGCGCCCCGCGGGCAAAGATCGCCCGATCCGTGGCGAGGTGGCGCAAGACAATGCGCTCCCCGTCGGCCGCGAAGATGACATCGTGCTCGCCCACGACATCACCGCCGCGCACAGAGGAAAAACCGATATCGCCGCGGTTCCGGGCACCGGTGATCCCGTCGCGGCCCGCGTCGCGCACCGCATCAAGTG
>JABDPP010000405.1 GCA_013042765.1 Litoreibacter sp. | reverse complement strand
ATGTTTCGGGGCAGGCAGGCCATAGGCCAACTGCTCGGGGTTCTTGAAGGCGCCGAGCTGGCGCTCTATCACGCCTCGCTTGCCGCGCAGATAAAATGGCGTTCGGATATGGCCCGGCGGGGTCAGGGCGCGGATACGCACGGCACTGCCCACGACGCGGCTCATTCAGCGCTCTCCTGCGCGGCGTTCTGCGCCTGTCCGTAGCTTTCGCCACGGGCCTGAACCTCGGCCATCTTCGCGCCCAGCTCTTCGAGCGAGTAGACCCCGGCCTCGATCAGGTTCTGGTTGATGGCCGCGATCCAGCGTTCGTAATATGTCATGGCTTCGAAAGCGTCCTCGCCCATGTCCTCAAGCGCCCGGCGCAACCCGTCAACGGTGAAATGGCCAGCGCCTGACCCGAGGATCATCAGCGCATCGACGCGCTTCTCCCACAGGGCGAAATCATGGCCCTCCATCGGAACTGATCCGGCGTCGGATCCTCCCATGTCGTGCCAGCGATGTTCGGGTGTATCTGCCATTGCCAAAGGCTACGACTGCGCGGCGCGGCTGGCAAGCGCGTCGATCTGCGGGCCGAGCTGGTCCATCGGGAACCCGGCCTGTGCGATCGCGGTCAGGATATCGGGCGTGGGCATCTTGCCCGCCTGGGCCAGCGCCCAGACGATGGCCGAGCGGGTGCCGGACGCGCAATAGGCCAGTGTTTTTCCGGACGTGCTCTGCGCCTCGATATTCTCAAGCGTCAACTGCCCTGCGGTCACGGGGTTTTCCGCGAAACTGAGGCCAGCTGCCTCCACTGCCTGCCGCAGGGTTTCGGGTTCCTCGCCGGGGATGTTCTCATGAACCGGCCGGTTGCAGATAACATGGGTGAAGCCCTCGGCCTTGAGGGTTTCGATATCGTCCACGCGGATCTGGGGCGAGACGGCAAAATCGGGTGTAATTGAACGAATATCCATGCTGTCCTGAATAGGATGGGACGCGGCGCGGGTAAAGACCGAGAGGAAGTATCCTATCCGCATTCAAGGCTGGCCGCGCTCGAAACCGAGGCACCGGCAGGAAATGGCTCCAAACGACCCGGCGCCCTCCCAGCCGGTTCTCGAATCTCCGGGTCTCTGCTAGAACTGCCCCATGGTTTCACCGGGAGGGATGAAACATGAACACGACCCCTGAAAACGCCGATATCGACGAGATCGTTCAACTGCTTCATGCCCATCCGGACCGCGTGAGTGATGCGAAAAGGGCCGTGCGCCGGATGCTGGCGGAGGATCCGGGCATGCAGGCTGCGCGTGCCCGCAAGTGGCAGCGGCCAGCGCCAGCCGCCGATGATCTCGACGATCTTTTTGACAACCTGCCAGTCTGAGCGAAACCAAAAGTCAGCAGGCCCAAAAAAAACCGCGTCCGCGCCCGTGCTTCGCCTGTGTGTCCCAAACGCCCGCACTGCGTGCAGCACGGCTTTTGGCCGCTTGTGCATTCCCGAGCCCTGCGTAAAATCACCACCCAACAGTTTGAATTGATTTTTGCGGGTGTCATGCTGCCGAGACCGTGATACCTGAGCCTGAACGGGGACAGGCGCTGCCAGAGCGGCTGCGCGCAGGCCCCGACCGGCGGAAAAGCGTGGAGGCACAGGACCGTCATGGCCCACCCCGTGAGGTTGGAAAAGCAGTTTGGTGTCGCGGCGATCATTATTTCGGACCCGCCCGACAATCGCCTGACAGCTGCAGTTCGGGCCGGCATAATGGCGGCGATAGACGCGGCCGTGGCCGATTCCAGCACCAAGGCACTGATCATTGCGGCCCGCGGGCAGCATTTCCCCTCCGTCGCTTACCCGGCCGAATACGAGCACCCCACCGACCGTCCGACCCTGCGCGATGTCTGCACCAGCATCGAGGATTGCCCCAAACCGGTCATCGCCGCGATGCATGGCACCGTGCGCGGCGCGGGGCTGGAACTCGCCATGGCCGCCCATTACCGGATCGGCGCGTCCCATGCACGGTTTGCGATGTCCGATATCGCCGTGGGTTTGCCGCCGTCGGCCGGTGGCACCCAGAGATTGCCGCGCCTTGTCGGCGCTGAGGAGGCGCTGACCCTTCTGATCGCAGGGCGCACGATCCAGGTGAAAACCGCACAAGAGATTGGCCTGATCGATAAGGTGGCCGAGAAAGATCTGCGCAATGAAGCTCTTGCCTTCGCCCGAACCGCGCCCGCGCCGCGCCCAACGCGAGAAATTCGCACGCATTTGAGCGACGGCGCGGCTTTTGAGCAGGCCATTGCGCTATTCCGGGCCGAACTTGCCAAGGCGCCCGCGCCGTTCGAGACCTCGAACCTCGCCGCCTCCAAGATCATCGACTGCGTGGAGGCCTCCCTCTTGCTGCCCTTTGAGATCGGTTTGGATTTCGAGGCCGATGCCTTCGCCGAATGCCTGATTTCGCCCGTCTCCAACGCGCTGCGCCACGTGGCGGGTGCCGAGCGCGAGGCGGTCAAATTCCTCGATCTGGAAGCCGCGAAACCCCGCACACTCCGTAAGATCGCGGTTGTGGGGCAGGGCAGTCGGGCCGTCTGGCTGACCCGGCGCGCACTTGATGCGGGCTACGAGGTCGTCCTGCTCGCTAAATCGCAGAATGGAGTCGAACACGCGCTCGACCGGATCGGCAAGGCCTATGCAAAGGCGGTCAAGGCGGGCCGGATCAGCGACGATGCGGGGGCCGCGGTCCTGTCGCGCCTGACGTTGACCACCGAACTGCCCAAGGCGGAAGATGCCGACATGTTCATCGAGGCGCTTGACCCCAGGGACAAGAAAGCTGCGATCATGTCGCGGATCGACAGTCTTGCCACCGGGGATGCGGTTTTCGTCACCACGACCTCGACAGCCTCGGAACTGGCCTCGATGGCGGCGGCCTCAGGCCGACTCGAGGACCTCGTAGGCCTGCATGTGGTTGACCAGATCGCAAATCCCGGCGTGATCGAGATCGTCGTCGGCCATGACGTGGTCGCCGACGCGGTTGCCACGGTGCATGATTTCGCGCTGCGCCTGAAGCTGATCCCGGTGCGAACGGGGCCAGCGGAGGGCTTCATCGCAGGCCGTCTGCTACGTACCTACAGGGCCGTGGCCGACCGCCTGATCCTGCGCGGCGCACGCGTTGATCAGGTGGACAAAGCGATGCGCAAGTTCGGTTTCCGGGAAGGCCCGTTCGAGGTCCGTGACAGGCTGGGGCTCGACCGCGAGCCGTTCGGCAGCGTCGGTCAGGTCGCCCTGCGCAAAACGCTCTGTGCTGCGGGGGCGACCGGGCGCAAGGCTCGGATTGGCTATTACCTCTATGGGCCGGACGGCGCGATCACCGGGCTCAATCCGGTGCTGGAAGAGGCCCTGGAGGCCGAACGTCGCAAGAAAGGGATGACGGCAGAAAAGATCGCGCCCTCCGAGATCCAGCAGCAGATGCTGGCAGGTCTGGTCAACGCCGCGGCGGAGCTTCTGGACGAAGGCACGGCCGAGCGCGCCTCCGATATCGATGTGGTGGCTGTCAACGGGCTGGGTTACCCGCGCGCTCGCGGCGGTCCGACTTTCGCGGCAGACCAGATGACGACCTTCGCCGCCGCTCGCAAGATCGAAGGCATGGCACGCCAGTATCCTGATTTGTGGAAAATCTCGCCGCTTCTCAAACGCTTGGGCTACGAGCGCGAGCGGTTCGCAGATCTCAAAACAATCTGAGCAGGTGCCGGAC
>JABDPP010000138.1 GCA_013042765.1 Litoreibacter sp. | reverse complement strand
GTATAGGCCTTGAGCTGACCCTTTACATCGCCCGTCGACAAGAGCTCGGGCGAGAAGGCGGCGACCGCCTTGGAGCACGAACAGGCGTGAAGCGGGCGTTTTCCCAGTCCGGGATGGAGATAGGAGACGCCAGTTTCCGGTGTTTCCACGTGGATAATCTCGACCGCGCGACCGCGCAGCCGGGACAGGAAGAAGGCTGCTCCGTGTTCCGTTGCGGCCCTTTTTAGGGCCGGCGCAATCAATTCCAGCATGACGCGATCGGAATGATCGTTCCGGGTGATCCGCTTCAGGCGCGTGCTGATTGTGAAACAACCGCGGGCCACGGGTTCCAGCAGCCCGGCTGCAACCAGATCCTGGACCAGCCTGTAGGCCGATGGCTTCGGCAGGTCGGAATGTTCGCAAATCTCGGCAACCGTGGCCTGGCCCTTCTGGCCGACGATCTCAAGAATTAGCGTCAGGCGTTCAAGATACATGAATTCTCACTTCACGATACAATGGTTTTCGATATACGATAGAGATCAGTGAATCAAGGGAGGGCCTTCGAAGATGGACGGAAGTTGCTGCGGTCCGGGCTATTCAAGCCCACAAGAGGCGATCAAAGCGCCTCGGGAAAAGCTTCTCTACACGATCGCCATTTACACCGGCACGGGCATACAGAAGCCCGATTACCTCGCGACGGTCGACGCCGATCCGGACAGCCCGACCTATTCCCAGGTGATCCACCGGCTGGAGATGCCCGGGATCGGGGATGAGCTTCACCACATGGGGTGGAATGCCTGCTCTTCGTGCCACGATGACAGCTCCATGTCGCGCAAGTACCTGCTGGTCCCCGGTGTGCGATCCAACAACATCCATGTCGTCGATACTGCCACCGACCCCCGCGCGCCGCGCTTGCACAAGGTGATCGAAGGGGCCGAGATCAAGGCCAAGACCGATCTTTCAGGGCCGCACACGGTGCATTGCCTGGGCTCCGAGATCATTATCTCCTTTCTTGGCGACGCAAATGGAGAGGCGCCCGGCGGGTATCTGCATCTCAACAAGGATTTCGAGATCGTCGGCCGCTGGGAAGCGTCGATGGGCGATATCCCGTTCGGCTACGATTTCTGGTACCAGCCGCGGCACAACGTGATGGTGAGCTCGGAGTGGGCGGCACCGAACACCTTCATGCCGGGTTTCGACCTCGAAGAGGTGGGACACCTGAAATACGGCCGCCGCCTGCACCTGTGGGATTTCGAGAAACGCACGCCGGTCGAGACCCTGTATCTGGGCGAGGACGGGCTCATTCCGCTCGAGGTCAAGTTCCTGCACGATCCCGACAGCACGCATGGCTTTTGCGGTGCGGCCCTCAGCTCGAACGTGATCCATTTCTGGAAATCCGAGGCAGGCAAGTGGGAATGGGAAAAGATCATCGATGTCGACAATGAACCGCATCCCGAATGGCCCATTCCGGTGCCTGGCGTGATGTCGGCGATCCTTGTGTCGATGGACGACAAGTACCTTTACCTCAACAACTGGCTGCACGGCGACATGCGCCAGTATGACATCACCGACCCGCACAACCCCCGGCTGACCGGTCAGGTCTGGATGGGCGGACTGCTGGGCCGCGCGCCGGAGGTCAACGGCGTCAAGGTCGCCGGTGGGCCGCAGATGTTCCAGCTGTCGCTTGACGGCAAGCGGCTTTACGTCACCACGTCACTCTTTTCGACATGGGACAACCAGTTCTATCCGGAAATCCGGACGCAGGGCGGGGTGATGGTGATGATCGATTGCGACGTCGAGAATGGTGGCATGAAAATCAACGAGGACTTCATCGTCGACTTCGGTAAGGAGCCGAACGGTCCCAGCCGTTGCCACGAGACGCGCTATCCCGGTGGAGACTGTACGAGTGATATCTGGCTGTGACCGACACTCTCACCATAACCATCGCCAATCGTGGCGGCGCAACGCACACGGTCGCGACCCACCGCCCATTGCTGGAAACTCTCCGCGAACAGGGCGTTGACCTGCCCTATGGCTGCAAATACGGAGGCTGCATCACCTGTGCGGCCAAGTTGACCGAAGGCGAGGTCGATCAGCGCCGGCAAGTCGCGCTGAACAATCGTCAGATCGCGAACGGTTACGTCCTGCTCTGCGTCGCCCGTCCGGTGTCCGACTGCACGCTGGAGATCGGCGTGGAGAGCCACGACAAGCTATACCGAAACCCATTCCTCGATCCGCTGGAGCCGCACGAGCTGAAAGCGGACATCGCCACACCGAAGGAGACGTAGATGCCCGAGGCGGAAATTAACCATCGTTATGAATATGAACAGGCGTATCTGGCGGACATCCTGCGGTCGGTGAAAACCATTGCCATGGTCGGGGCAAGTGCAGACAAGACCAAGTTCAGCTATGGCGTGCTGCGGGTGCTGCACGAGACCGGCTACGACATGATCCCGGTCAATCCCAACCCAAACGTGACGCAAATTCGGGGAATCCCCGTTTATCATTCTTTGCAGGAGATTGATCGTCCGGTCGACATGGTTGAGGTCTTCCGACCCAAAGAAGAACTCTACGCCATTACCGAACAGGCCATCGAGATCGGCGCCAAGGTGCTTTGGGGGCAAATCGGCGTCTACGACGACCGCGCAGCCCGGCTTGCCGAGGACGCGGGGCTGAAGGTCGTCATGGACCGGTGCCCCAAGATCGAGCTCTTCCGCCCCTTCTGGAAACCCCGCCTCGACCTCGCGATATGACGGCTGGTCCGGGCGTCAAGCACCCGGCCACGATTTCTGCTGGCGCGCGCAATGAAGAATGACAATGTCCGTTTCGGGCGCAAAGCCCACATCCGGGTGGCCTCTGTGAAGCTGTCTGGAGGAACCGATGATCTCTGTTGACGAGAGAGACCCATAAAAGACGGAGCAGTTACACCGCTTGATGCACCTCGATGATATTTCCTTCAGGGTCCTGGAAAAAGACTTGGTGCCATTCCTTGGCAAAGGCCGTGCCATAGTCTGAATATGGTATGCCTTGTGCGTCCAGCAGGGCCTTGAAACTTACGATGTCATCTGTCCGGAAGGCTATATGCCCACGCTCAACCGGATTGAGTGTCTCTCCATGCTTGAAGGCGACATCAAGGTTCTTCTCGGCCAGATGCATCTGCATATGACCGTCGGTCGCAAACCTGATCTTCCCGCTGTATCCGGTATCGTCGGTTTCTTCAGGTCTCGGAAAATTCTCTATCGGGATGTCATCGAGCCCCAGGATATCTGTGTAGAACCGATGCAATCTCTCTACGTCTTGCGAGACATAGTTGATGTGATGGAATTCGAGCTTCATGCGTTATCCAACCTTTAAAGAGCTATAGCTGGCAGATCACGGTAGCACTGCCTCTCCTGCATTACCCCCTTACATCACCGCCAGGATGAGGCCCATCACCATCACGGCCGGAGATCAGGCGAACGTGAACATGGAACTCTGACTGAGCAACACCTGATCGGCACGATGTCCCTTTGGGGTACACGCCGCGCATAAATTAAAGCCCCGTTCGGGTTAGACCTCTACAAGATCGCAATGCCCGAACCCCTTGCTGTAATCGAGCAGGGAGATCACCATCGGATCGACGCGGAAGAAGGCAACTTCCTCGGGGTCGTCAGGCGCATAATTCACAATCTGCGGGAATTTCTTGAACAGAAGCGTGGTGACTTTCTCAATTTCCGCTGCGTCGGTAAGGCGAGTTGCGGTGCCGCCCAAGGAAATTCCCGAGATCTCTTCCCAAGTTTCATAGGGGCGGTTGATCGTGACGGAGATCTTGTTGTTGGCGGAGATATTCTTGGTTTTCTGTGCGTCAGCTCCAGTGGCAAAAAAGAGCGTCTTGCCATCATTGACGTAACTGACGGCCGTTGCCTGTGGAAATCCGTCCGGTCGGATTGTCGCGATGTTCATATGGTTGGTCTGATCGATGATCTGCTGAATTCGCGTACTGGTGGTCTCGTCCAT
>JABDPP010000392.1 GCA_013042765.1 Litoreibacter sp. | reverse complement strand
CACCAGAGCTGGGGTAATGGAGCCTTGTCGATGCGCCTGAGCGGGCGCTGGGCGCGCAGCAGTCTGGACCTGGGGAGGCCGGATTTTCGTGCAAGCCTGATCGGCGTTCTGGAGGCGCTTCAGGCAGAAACTGCCATGCGTCAGTGCGGCGAAAGCGAGACTAGCCACGTGCGCAGGTCAGGCAGGTCGGCAGGGTCGGGTCGAAAGTGAGGCGGTCGAGGGGGATCTCCTCTCCGCATTCGAGGCAATAGCCGTATTCGCCTTCATCCATACGCGCGCGGGCCGCTTTGATGCGGGTGCGCAGGGCGCGGCGGCGGGCCTCGCTGGCATTGG
This sequence comes from Litoreibacter sp., assembly GCA_013042765.1. GTDB lineage: Bacteria > Pseudomonadota > Alphaproteobacteria > Rhodobacterales > Rhodobacteraceae > Litoreibacter. The sequence goes on along the minus strand of JABDPP010000392.1, from coordinate 2,126 downwards.
CCATGGCTTGTTGTTGCAGGGCATCCATGCGTGTCAGACGGCCTGTGGATTGCTGATCGAGCGTGACCGTGTTGCGGCTGGTTTTTGTCTGCGCGGTCTCGGACTCAAGCTCCTGTTCCATCCGGTCGAGGTGTTCCCGAAAATCCGCCTGCTGTTTGTCCGTGATCAAAGTTTCGTTCCCAAACCGTCTTTGATATTGAAAATTCCGTCCTATTTGGTGTAGCCCAAGGATCTAGCTTTTGAACAGGACTTGCACCGATGGTACATACCAGCGCGAAACTGGCAGAGATTGATCCCGTTTGGCAACGGGTGACCGACGAGGCGCGTGAAGCGATCGTTCAGGAACCGCTTCTGGGCGGTTTGGTCCATGGCTCGATCCTGCATCACTCCACGCTAGAGCGGGCACTGGCCTACCGTATGTCGAGCAAGCTGGGATCGGGCGAGATGTCTGAACAGATCCTGCGCGAGATCGCCGATGAGGCGTTTGACGCCGATCCGGGGCTGGGTGCTGCGGCGCGTGCCGATATCGTCGCCGTTTACGAGCGCGATCCGGCCTGCCACCGGTTCCTGCAGCCGATCCTGTTCTTCAAGGGGTTCCAGGCCATTCAGGCTTACCGCGTGGGCCACTGGCTTTGGACACAGGGCCGCAAGGACCTCTCCTATTTCATCCAGATGCGGGTCAGCGAAGTGTTCGGCATCGACGTTCATCCGGCGGCGCGGATGGGCAAGGGGATCATGATTGATCACGCCCATTCCATCGTGATCGGTGAGACGGCGGTCGTGGGCGATAATGTCTCCATGCTACATTCCGTGACTTTGGGCGGAACCGGCAAGGAAGATGATGACCGGCACCCGAAGATCGAGGATGGCGTGCTGATCGGCGCGGGCGCGAAAGTGCTCGGCAACATCACCGTGGGGCATTGCTCGCGCATTGCAGCGGGCTCCGTTGTGCTGGAGCCAGTGCCGCCGATGAAGACCGTTGCGGGTGTTCCTGCGAAGATCGTGGGCGAGGCGGGCTGCAAGCAGCCGTCGATCATGATGAACCAGATCCTGAGTGGCGAGGCTTCAGAGTAAATCTCGTAAGATATTAAGTTTAAAAAGAAAAGCCGCAGAGAAATCTGCGGCTTTCTTGATTTTCAGGCTGTGGACCCTCGGCCCGATCACGCCAGCATGGCAATTGGATTCTCGAGATTGTCCTTGATCGCCTGCATCAGCTGCGCGCCGAGCGCGCCATCGATCACCCGGTGATCGACGCTGAGTGTCACCGACATCACGGTGGCCACGGCCAATTCGCCATCCTTGCCCACGACGGGTTTCTTGACCCCGGCGCCAACGGCCAGAATGGCGGCATGCGGCGGGTTGATGATGGCGTCGAAATTGTCAATTCCGAACATTCCGAGGTTCGAGATTGCGAAGCTGCCGCCCTGGTATTCATGCGGCGCAAGCTTGCGTTCACGGGCGCGCGCGGCGAGGTCCTTCATCTCCGTCGACAGGCTGGAGAGGGTTTTTGCTTCCGCATCTTTCAGGACTGGCGTGAACAGCCCGCCTTCAATTGCGACGGCCACGGCCACGTCGGAGGGTTTCAGCTTCAGCGTGCGGTCACCGGCCCAGACAGCATTGGCGTCGGGCACCTGCTGAAGGGCAAGGGCGCAGGCCTTGATGATGAAATCGTTGACCGACAGCTTGATGCCGCGGGCCTCGAGGCCTGAATTGAGCTGGGCGCGGAAGGCCAGCAAGGCGTCGAGCTCGATATCGCGGCGCAGGTAGAAATGCGGCACGGATTGCTTGGCCTCGGTCAGGCGGGCCGCGATTGTCTTGCGCATCCCGTCGAGCGGCACCTCTTCGTGGTCGCGATCGGCATAGGTTTTGAGAACCGCGTCGGTCGAGGGGCCTGTTGCGGCGGGTGCGCTGGCAGGTGCCGCGGCAGCGGCCGGCGCCGGGGCGGCTTCGGCGGCTTCGACATCCGCGCGCACGATCCGGCCCTTGGGGCCCGAGCCCTTGATGGTGGACAGATCGAGACCCTTGTCGGCCGCGATGCGGCGGGCCAGCGGTGAGGCGAAAATGCGTGTGCCGGCCTGAACGGGCGCTGCGGGGGCCGGAGCTGCAGGGGCTGCAGGGGCTGCGGC
>JABDPP010000389.1 GCA_013042765.1 Litoreibacter sp. | reverse complement strand
CGCGATATCGCTGTTTTCTCTCGCGCGTCCGCCGTCGTCAGAACTTCCAGTGCCATGGAGCGCAGATCTTGTGGGCCAGGCCCGGTCATCCTGCCCGAACTGCTTCGAGAACCGCGTCAACGTGGCCCGGAACACGGACCTTGCGCCATTCCTGCTCAATGGTGCCGTCGCCGTTGATCAGGAAGGTCGAGCGTTCGATCCCCATATAGGTCTTCCCGTACATGTTTTTCTCTTTCCAAACGCCATATTTTTCGCAGACATCGCTGTCGGCATCCGAAGCCAGAATGATCCCCAACCCGTGTTTGTCGCGGAACTTGTCATGCTTGGCGACGGTGTCTTTGGAGACCCCGATCACTTCGACGCCAGCTGCCCGGAATTCAGCCTGCTTCTCGGTGAAGGCGAGCGCCTCCTTGGTGCAGCCGGACGTGTCATCTCTAGGATAGAAATACAGGACCACACGGTTTGGGCGCAGGTCGGACAAGGTAATGTCGCTGCCGCCATCGCGGGGCAGGGTGAAATCGGGTGCCAGCTCGCCGGGTTGGGCCATTCTTGGCTCCTCCTGAATGCGTGAATTGATGTCGAAACTATGCTAGGGCATTGTGGATAAATGGAAAGCCGCCGGCTACAAGAAAACAAGAACGCCGCAGAGTAAGCAGGATGCAAGACCAGCCACAGTCTGAAGATGCCGAAGAGAACCCGGCCAATTCCGGGCGTGCGCATCGCCGTAGCCCGCTTCGGATCGTAGTTTCGATTCTGAGCGCGATTGGGTTCGCGGTGCTGGCCTTCGTGGCGCTTGTTTTGTTCGCACTTATGTTTGGTCGATCGGTGGAGTTGCCGGATTGGGCGGTTCGCCAGATTGAGAACGAGGCCGGGGGGCAGTTGACGGGTGAGAGCGTCAGCATTCAATCGGTGGAGTTCGGTTTGCTGGACGAGGCTTATCGCCCGACCTTCGATCTGCGCGGCGTGCTGCTGCGCGACTCGGCAGGCCGGGCGCTTGTGTCTTTGCCTCATCTACGCACCAAACTGGACACATCCGAATTGGTGCAGGGCCGGTTGGCGATTGAGACGCTCAGCCTGACCGATGCGACGCTGAACCTCGTGCGTCAGGCCAGTGGTGAACTGACGCTTGGGTTTGACCTTGGCTTGAATGCCGGTGACGAGATCAGGAGTGTCGCGGAAATCCTTGCAAAGATTGACTCAATCTTCTCCGACCCTCTCTTGCGAGAACTTGAGGTGATTGAGACGGAGGGGTTGCGGTTGAGATATCTCGACCAGCGTTCCGGCGAATTCGTGTCGCTCAGCGGCGGGGATATCACGTTCACCAATGCCGAGACGTCGCTGGAATTCCGGGTCGGCTTCGAGCTCGCACTGCCGGATGCCGATCCCGCGAATGTCGCGCTGACGATTACCAAGACAAAGGGGGTGACCGGGGCTGAACTGATGGCACGCTTCACCGATCTCAATTCCCGCCAACTAGCAGAGCAGGTCGGTGCGCTGAACTTCCTATCGATCCTTGATGCCCCGGTGTCTGGCGCGCTGAGTACCCAGATTGTCGAGGATGGCTCCGTTGGGCGTTTTGCGGGAACTCTTAGTATGACCAGCGGGGCCTTGCGGCCTGCCGAGCAAGCCAAACCCCTGCCGTTCGAAGATGCACAGATCTACGTCCGTTACGACGCCGCTACGTCGCGCCTGCATTTTGACGAGATTTCTGTGGACGCGCCGGAGATCCGGTTCAAGGGGACTGGCTATGCCGATCTTCTGGATCAGGAAGCAGGCGTGCCGCAAACGCTTCTGGGCCAGCTTCGGTTTACGGATATCCGGTTAGACCCGGAAGGCGTTTTCGTTAGTCCGGTCAGCTTTGAGGAAGCGCTTCTTGATTTGCGGTACCGGCCTCGTGAGCTAGTGATGGATATCGGCCAGCTTGTGTTACGGGACGCGGGCACGGAGCTGCTGGCGCGGGGCAGCGTCAGCGTCGAGGAGGCAGGCTGGAATGTCGCCGTCGACGCTTCCATCGACAGGATTGAGCAGGATCGCCTAATGGAGCTGTGGCCCCGCAGCAGCGCGAGGGGCACCCGAACGTGGCTGGTGAAAAACCTCGTCGCTGGGCAGATCGAGAACGCCGCCGCGGCGGTGCGGGTGGTGCCGGGCAAGCCTGTCGAGACGGCGTTCAGTTTCGATTTCTCGCGCGCTCAAGTTCGCTACATGAAGACCTTGCCGACGATCCGCAACGGGCGCGGATATGCCACCTTGAACCGTGGTCGGTTTGTCCTGGCTCTTCATCGCGGCATCGTGGTTGTTCCTCGTGCGGGGATTTTGACCCTCGCTAATTCTCTTATGGAAATCGATGATGTCCTGGCGAAACCAGCAAACGGAAGCTTCGCCGTAAGCATGGACGGGGCGCTAGGGACTGCTCTGGAACTGCTCGACTACGAGCCGTTCAAGTTTTTGAGCAAGTCTGACTTGAAAACAGACTTGGCAACTGGACAGGCCGAAATTGACCTCAAGTTGACGGTACCGTTGAAACGACGGGTCAAGGTTCCCGATATTGGTTACGAGGTCGCTGCTCGCTTGAATGACGTGACGTCCGAAACACTTGTAATAGACCGTGTTTTGAAAGCCGACACTCTCTCGCTTCGCGCGGGAGACGGGCGGCTGTCGATCGGCGGAGAAGGCACGCTGGACGGGGTTGCCTTCGACGCAACCTGGTCGCGCGAGCTGGGGCCCGGATCGGGCGATCAATCAGAGGTTTCTGGAACGGTTGCCCTGTCGCAGCAGACATTGGACGCCTTTCAAACGGGGTTGCCGTCCGGGACCCTCAGCGGAAGCGGGACAGGGGCGTTCGGTGTGGCTTTGCGAAAAGGAGCGCCGCCCGAATTGAGCCTGACGTCGGACCTAAAGGGTGTCGGCGTTAACGTGCCTGCGCTTGACTGGTCGAAAGCCCCTGCGGCCGGCGCAGATCTGGACCTGTCCATGACCCTTGGCCCGACACCCGGCATCGAGGCCTTGCGTCTTGAGGCGCCCGGCTTGAGTGCCGAGGGCAGGATCGTTTTGCGCGAGGGTGGTGAGTTTGACAGAGCTGTTTTTGACAGGCTGATGCTAGATGGCAAGATCGATGCGCAAGTTGAGCTGATCGGGCAGGGTGCCGGAAATCCGGCCAAGGTTTTCATGTCGGGTGGGCGCGTGGATATCCGTGGCTTTGACACCACGGGCGGGCGGCGTGTCCGACCCCCGATGGAACTGGCTCTTGATGAGGTGATCGTGACCGACAGTATATCGGTCACCGATTTCCGTGGCGAGTTTCGGGCAGCGCAAGGTCTGGATGGGAGGTTCACCGGCAACGTCAACGGCGCGGCTCCCGTTGTCGGAACGATCGTTCCCACGCCCCAGGGGCCTGCGATTCGGATTCTCTCAGATAACGGTGGCCGCGTGATGGCCGCTTCGGGAATTTTCCGCAATGCCAACGAGGGCGACATGGTGCTGATCCTTCAGCCGACGGACGCTCCGGGTCGATTGAACGGCCGTCTCGAGATCGCCAATACAAGGGTCAAGAACGCACCGGCGCTTGCTGATCTGTTGTCTGCAGTCAGTGTGATCGGCCTTCTGGAGCAATTGTCGGGATCGGGAATCACTTTCTCTACCGTGGAAGCAGATTTTGTCCTCGCCCCTAACGGCGTGACAGTGAATGCGGCCTCGGCCGTCGGGCCCTCAATGGGGATCACGATCGAGGGGATCTACGATCCCCGATCGCGATTCCTGGACATGCGGGGCGTGGTTTCCCCTATCTATGCGGTGAACGGGCTTTTTGGAGCGCTGTTTGCCCCACGGCGCGGAGAAGGCTTGTTCGGCTTCAATTACACGCTTAAAGGACCAGCGGACGGGCCCCGGGTCGGGGTCAACCCGCTCTCGGTGTTCACCCCCGGGATTTTCAGAGAGATTTTCCGGCAGGCGCCTCCCAAATTGAAGAACTGACATCATGAAACTCGATGATTTCGACTTTGATCTTCCCGAAGATCTCATCGCGACGCGTCCGGTCTCGCCTCGGAGCGCGTCTCGCCTGCTTGTCGCACAGGGCGACGGGATAGAGGATCGCCACGTTGGCGATTTGCCCGAGATCCTTCAGGCAGGCGATCTGTTGGTTCTCAACGACACCAAGGTCATCCCGGCACGGCTATCGGGCGCGCGGGTCCGCGACGGAGCCTCGTCAAAGATCGAAGTCACGCTGCTCAGCCCCGGGACGGATGGAAGCTGGCAGGCTCTGATCAAGCCCCTGCGTAAGGTTCGCGACGGCGAGGTGATCGAATTTGACGCGGGGCTATCAGCGACCCTGGAAGGGCGTTCCGAGGGGCAGGCAACGCTGCGCTTCAACCTCGAGGGGGACGCATTCGACGCGGCGCTGGCGGAGGCCGGGCAGATGCCGCTACCTCCCTACATCGCGGCCAAGCGTGCTGTAGATGAGCGTGATCGTGAAGACTACCAGACGGTTTTTGCCGCTCGTTCGGGTGCTGTGGCGGCGCCGACGGCGTCGCTTCATTTCGACCAGGAGCTGCTGGACCGGATCGCGGAGAAAGGGGTGAGATTCGCTCAAGTCACGCTGCATGTGGGGGCTGGGACCTTCCTGCCGGTGAAGGTTGAGGACGTGACCACTCACAAGATGCACGCCGAATGGGGCGAGGTGAACAGCGAAGCTGCCGATCTGATCGCGGCAACCAAGGCCGCAGGCGGGCGCGTTATTCCCGTGGGCACAACCGCACTGCGTTTGATCGAGACCGCGGCGCGCGAGACAGGCGAGATTGAACCCTGGATGGGCGAGACAGATATTTTCATCTATCCGGGCTTCGAGTTCAAAGTCACGGACGCCCTGATGACGAATTTCCACCTTCCCAAATCCACGCTGATGATGCTGGTCTCCGCGTTGGTGGGGCGCGAGCGGATGGAACGGATCTACGACCACGCAATTGCAGAACGATACCGGTTCTTCTCCTACGGTGACGCGTCGTTACTGGTTCCGTGATATCTGCGCAGGACGGACGGGCTGACACGTTCGGAGACGCGTTTAAC
>JABDPP010000387.1 GCA_013042765.1 Litoreibacter sp. | reverse complement strand
CGACCACCCTCACCACACAGACAAAAAAGCACCCTTAGGAAGCTCACACTGCGATGCATCTCAGAAACCGGGATGGTTTGACGGCGGTCAAACGAAACAGAAAACGTCTCGTAATCTGGCCGTTTCTCTGCCGCGCGAGCATCATGAACAACTTCTGACCTTACGTGGCAGTTGCGGATTGGCCGACACGCTGATGCCGCACTGGTATGAAATCACCGCTGACGATTTCAAGGTTGAACGCCAGGCCGATGAAAAAGATCTACAGGAAGTTGCGGACCAGCTTGCCGAGTTCGGCGACTGGGCTCCTGAGATCATGCCGGTGATCCAGCTCAATCATGGGGCTGACGAACACGCCTTCGTCCGAAAGCTGTCAGATGTGAGCTTTCGCATTCGGCTTATCGGCGAAATTATGCGGTCAGGCGTCCTCGAGAATAGTGTCGGGGTCTGCCTGCAACTCAACGGACTGCCGGACAAAACCTTGTTCGGCGTCGAGGCGTTTGTGACAGAGTTGAACAGGCAACTCACGCTGGCGCAGAAACAGACCTGTGTCACGGCGCCATTCAAGAGCGGGTTCTGGCGCAGCGCTACCTTGATCTCGCAGGCAGACCGGTTTGTCGTGACGCTATTCAAAGAGCCATGGGTCGGGTTTGACCCTGAACCTCTGGCTGCTCAGGACTGGTTCGACGACGCAGCCGAAACGCTACTGTCCGAGATCGGCCCGGACAAACTGGTCGTGGCCATCGGTACCGGCGCGGTTGACTGGACGGCCGGCCGACCCCTGCCCGAGACGATCAACTATTCTGAGGCGATGTCACGGATCGATGCGGCCGGCGCCAGTGTGACCTTCTCACCTTGGGCTCTGAACAGTTACAGCGCTTTCATCAATGAGCAGGGCGAGCGTCGCCAGATCTGGCTGCTCGATGCGATCTCCGTCCATAACAGCCTGCTATCGCTTGAGAAGCTGGGGATCGAGAAAGCCGCCATCTGGTCATTTGGAGCGCCAGATCCCGGGCTCTGGCCGGTGGTCTCATCGTATATGACCGACAACACGGAAATCACGGAGGAACTGGCCGCAATCGAGTTGATGGACTATGTGAGCTATCGAGGAGAGGGTTCATTCTATCGTCTGCTTGTTGAGGCCCGGACCGGCAACAGGCGGCTGAAGAAGTCCGCAGACGGGCGGATTACCGAACAGGAATTCCTGTCTCTCCCACGTCCCTACGCAATGGGACGATATGGCGGCGGGTCTGCCACGCAAGTGGCGCTGACATTCGACGACGGCCCGGACCGGGAGGCGACTTCACAAGTTCTGGACATCCTGAAAGAGGAAGACGCAACCGCCACATTCTTTGTCGTCGGAAAGCCCGCGATGCGAGCGCAGGATTTGCTACGCCGCATGGTGAACGAGGGCCATACGATCGGGTCCCATACCTATTTCCACCCGCATATCGAGACGGTAAGCCGTGGTCGTATGGTCTTTGAGATCAATGCAACGCAAAACTTGATAAAAGGGGCGACAGGACATAACACGCTGCTGTTTCGGGCCCCATACATTCGCGGTCCGGGCCCCCTGTCCGGCCATGAAGCTGCAGGCTTCGCCTTCCTCGAAGAGACCAACTACATCGTTGCGGGCAGCGATATCGTGCCACCGGATTGGACCGGCATCCCGGCAAAAGAAATCGTCTCCACTGTTGTCGAGGAGCTGAATGAAGGCGCCGGCAATGTGGTCCTACTGCATGATGGTCGCACCGAAGGCATGCAAACGATCGAGGCGCTTCCGACGTTGATCCGCACCCTGCGCGATCAGGGGTATGAAATCGTGCCGCTTTCGACCCTTCTTGAAACGACAGATCAATATGTCATGCCGAAGGCGGACGTGGCCTCCAGCGCCTTCAACTTCGCCTCTTTCGGGTTCCTCGCGAGCATCGAGAAGGCCTTTGTCGTGGTATTCTGGCTGATCTTGGGCGCAGGCCTGCTGCGCTCGGTCTTCTTTCTGATCTGTGCGTGTCTCAGAAAACCCCTCAAGCGCCAATCACGCTATATCCCGCCATCTGCCACCGTGGTCATTCCGGCCTATAATGAAGAAGATGTCATTCTAGGCAGCATCGCCACCGCGCTGGCCGCGGACTATCCGGATCTCAAAGTGATCGTTGTCGATGATGGGTCTTCGGATGGCACCTACAGGCTGGTTCGGGAAGCCTATGGCGATCACCCGCGCGTCACCCTGCTGACGCAACCCAACCAGGGCAAGTGGAAGGCCCTGAACGCGGCCTACGAGATCATTGACACCGAGATCGCTGTATGCGTGGATGCCGACACTCAGATTGAGCCGGACGCGATTACACATCTGGTTCAGCCCTTCCAAGACTCAAAGGTCGGTGCGGTCGCTGGCTGCGTCCTCGTGGGCAACAAAAAGAACATGATCACGCGGATGCAGGCGCTGGAGTATTTC
>JABDPP010000382.1 GCA_013042765.1 Litoreibacter sp. | reverse complement strand
CGTCTACCCAGTCGCCTGAACGCACGCGCGGACCCAGAAATACGATCAGAAATTTCTTTCTTTTCTCTTTATTTCTGTTATTCGCGAAATATGGAAAATCTATATCCAACTCGCCTTTCGACGCTAGGGCACCCGCAGAGACTTGCCATCTTCCGGCTTCTCATGCGGCGCTATCCCGACAAGGTTCCCGCCGGAGAACTTGCCACGGCACTGGGGCTGAAACCCTCGACACTTTCGGCCTATCTGGCGGCGCTGATGCAGGCCGGTCTCGTCACCAAGGAACGGGCAGGGACCTCGCTGCTATACTCTGTCGAGATGGTGGAGGTCCGGCGCACCTTCGATTACCTGCTGCTCGACTGCTGCCGCGGGCGGCCGGACCTCTGTTCGGCCACCTCGGGCCCGGTGCAGGCAACAGGCTTCTCCCCGCGCGACGGAAAATATAATGTCCTTTTCATCTGCACCGGCAATTCGGCGCGTTCGATCTTTGCGGAATCTATCCTGCGTTCGGAGGCCGGCGACCGGTTCGAGGCGTTTTCTGCCGGAACCAAGCCTTATTCAGAGCTGAACCCCTTCGCGCTCGAAGTGCTGGAGCAGAAGGGTCACGATATTTCCGCGCTGCGGGCCAAGAACGTTGCCGAGTTCCAAGGGCTGAACGCACCGCCTCTCGATTTCGTCTTTACCGTCTGCGATCAGGCCGCGAACGAAGACCGGGCGGCTTGGAGCGGCAATCCGGTAAGTGCGCATTGCGGCTTGCCCGATCCGGTCAGGGCCGAAGGTTCAAACACCGAAAAAAGCCGCGCGTTCTCGCAGACCTACGGGGCGCTGCGCAACAGGATCAAGGCTTTCACATCGCTGCCGATATCGTCGCTTGATCGCGCCGCTCTGCAGAAGGCTGTGGATGACATCGGGCGGGATTACACAGGAGAACCGGTATGACGGTTTACGCACTAAACGGGATGGGCCGGATCGGAAAGCTTGCGCTCCGCCCACTGCTTGAACGCGGGGTGGAGATCGCCTGGATCAACGATGCCGTCGGCGACACGGAGCAGCATGCCCATCTTCTGGAGTTTGACACTGTGCACGGGCGCTGGGACGCGATTTTCGGGCATGATGCCGAGAGCGTGATCATCGACGGCACAAGGCTGCCCTTTATCGGCACGAGAAACCTCTCGGATCTGCCGTTGGACGGGGTCGATGTGGTGATCGATTGCACCGGTGCCTTCAAGACCGAGGCCAAGCTCGCCCCCTATTTTGAGGCTGGCGTGAAAAAGGTCGTGGTCTCGGCACCGGTCAAGGACGGGGATGTGGCCAATATCGTTTATGGCATCAATCACAACATCTATGATCCCGCCCAACACCGGGTCGTCACCGCGGCGTCTTGCACAACGAACTGCCTCGCCCCTGTCGTCAAGGTGATCCATGAGGCCATCGGCATCCGCCACGGCTCGATCACGACGATCCACAATGTGACCAATACTCAAACCATCGTCGACCGGCCCGCCAAGGATTTGCGCCGCGCGCGCTCTGCCCTGAACTCGTTGATCCCCACGACAACCGGCAGCGCCACGGCGATCACCCTGATCTACCCTGAGCTTAAAGGGCGGCTGAACGGGCACGCGGTGCGGGTGCCGCTTCTCAATGCCTCGCTCACCGATTGTGTGTTCGAGGTTGCGCGCGACACAACAGCCGAGGAGGTCAACGCACTCTTCAAGGCCGCAGCTGATGGCCCACTCAAGGGTATCTTGGGCTATGAGGAACGCCCGCTTGTCTCCGCCGACTACACTAACGACACCCGCTCGAGCATCGTTGATGCGCTATCGACCATGGTCGTGAATGGGACGCAGGTGAAGGTCTATGCGTGGTATGACAACGAGATGGGCTACAGGCACCGACTGGTGGACGTGGCGCTCATGGTTGGGGCCTCGCTTTGACAACGCCCGCCCCCGCGCGACCTGAAGGTCTGTCGGCCTATATCGCCGTCACGGCAGCCTATTGGGCCTTCATGCTCACCGATGGTGCGCTGCGGATGCTGGTGCTGCTGCATTTCCACACGCTTGGCTTTTCTCCAGTCCAGCTCGCCTATCTCTTCGTGCTCTATGAGCTCGCCGGCATGTTCACCAACCTCTCGGCGGGCTGGATCGCGGCGCGGTTCGGACTGACTTCGACGCTTTACGCGGGTCTCGGGCTTCAGGTTGTGGCGCTCATTGCCCTCTCACAGCTCGATCCGGGTTGGTCCATCGGTCTATCGGTGGCCTTCGTCATGGCGGTGCAGGGCGCATCCGGCGTGGCCAAGGATCTTGCAAAAATGTCCTCGAAATCCGCGGTCAAACTGCTCGCACCCACTGAGAACGGCGGCCTGTTTCGCTGGGTGGCGATCCTGACCGGCTCGAAAAACGCGGTGAAGGGGCTGGGCTTTCTGCTTGGCGCGGCGCTGCTGGCGACGCTCGGCTTCGTCTGGTCCGTTCTGGTGATGGCGTCTGTGCTGGCAGCCATCCTCTTGGTGGTGCTAACCGCCATGCCGCCCGGACTGCCCAAGGGTCGTAAGGGCGTGAAGTTTTCCGAGGTTTTTTCGAAGTCCGCGAACGTCAACTGGCTATCAGCGGCAAGGGTCTTCCTGTTTGGCGCGCGGGACGTCTGGTTCGTGGTGGGCATCCCGATCTACTTTTACGCTGTCTTGTCGGACGGGAGCGAGATGGGCAATCGCGCGGCCTTCTTCATGATTGGCACCTTTATGGCGGTCTGGATCATCCTATACGGGATGGTTCAGGCGGCGGGCCCCCGCCTGCTGCGCGCCGCGACACGGCCCCAGGATGAGTTGATCGGCGTGGCGCGCCTCTGGGCCATTCTGCTCTTCTTTGTCCCCGCGGCGCTCAGCCTTGCGGTTCTGCTGTCACCCGGACCGCAGCCGTGGCTGACCGGCACGCTGGTGCTGGGGCTTTTGGCATTCGGCGCCGTCTTCGCAGTTAATTCTTCGCTGCATTCCTACCTGATTCTGGCCTTTACCCGAGCGGAACGCGTGACGATGGATGTAGGCTTCTACTACATGGCCAATGCGGGTGGGCGGCTGATCGGTACCGTGCTCTCGGGGCTGACCTACCAGACCGGCGGGCTGGCTCTGACGCTCGGGACTGCTGCAGTGATGGTGGCCGTTTCCGCACTGGCGGCGAGTCGTCTGGAGCCTGAAAGCAGAACTGCGGTACCTCTCTAGGGC
>JABDPP010000381.1 GCA_013042765.1 Litoreibacter sp. | reverse complement strand
ACCATCTCGATGCCGATCTCATCCTGGTGTTTGCGGAAGAGGTCTTGCGCATCATAGGGGCCGTAAAAGTCTTCGCCCTGAGAGTTCTTGCCCGGTCCCGCATGATCGCGGCCCACGATGAAATGCGTGCAGCCGTGGTTTTTCCGGATCAGACCGTGCCAGACCGCCTCGCGCGGGCCGGCCATGCGCATGGCAAGGTTGAGAAGCGACATGGAGGTGGTGGTCGACGGATACTGGTCCAGCACCGCCTCATAGCAGCGCACGCGGGTGAAATGGTCGATATCGCCGGGCTTGGTCAGGCCCACCACGGGATGGATCAGCAGGTTGGCCTGCGCTTCCTTGGCGGCGCGGAAGGTCAGCTCCTGATGGGCGCGGTGCAGCGGATTGCGGGTCTGAAAAGCCACGACGCGGCGCCAGCCCATCTTGCGAAAATAAGCGCGCAACTCGTTGGGCGTGTCGCGGCGGCCGCGGAAATCGTAATGCACCGGCTGCTGGATGCCGGTGATCGGACCGCCAAGGTAGATCTTGCCGGCCTGATTGTGCAGGTAGTTGACCGCCGGGTGCGCGCTGTCATCGGCGCCGAAGACCTTTTCGGCCTCGCGGGCCTTGTTCGGGGTCCATTTGTCGGTGATCGACATGATCGCGAGAATCACGCCTTCCTGATCGCGCAGGGCGATGTCCTGACCGGGCCCGACCTCTTCGGCAAACGCCTCGGTCACATCAAGTGTGATCGGCATCGGCCAGAGCGTTCCGTCCGCCAGCCGCATGGTTTCCACCACGCTGTCGTAATCCTCTTGCGACAAGAACCCCTTGAGCGGGTTGAAGCCGCCATTCATCAGCAGCTCAAGATCGCAGATCTGGCGGGGGGTGAGGTCCAGCGAGGGCAGGTCGGCCGCTTCGAGTTTCAGCTTCTGGGCCGAGTCGTAAGAGACATAGAGTTCGGGGACGGGGACAAGATAGGGCGTGTTCATCGGGCTCTCTCGATCAAAATTTGCTCCGGCGCTCCTCCCAAATCACCGACACCGGGCTTAAACGCCCGATTCCGCGTCAAATCAAGGGAAGATTGCAGCTCAGGCTTCAGCCGTTTCCTTTTGCGCGACTTCACTGGTCTCAGGGCTGCCATGTTCGGCGAGGAACCGTTCGGACTCCAGCGCCGCCATGCACCCCATGCCTGCGCTGGTCACCGCCTGCCGGTACTTGTGATCCGTCAGGTCACCCGCGGCGAAAACGCCGGGGATCGAGGTCTCGGTGGAATCGGGCTTGGTCACGACGTAGCCGCCCATATGGGTGTCCAGCACATCCTTCACCAGCTCATTGGCCGGCGCGTGACCGATCGCCACGAAAACGCCCTTACAGGGAATCTCGGTGATCTCGCCGGTCTTCACATGCTTCGCGCGCACCGCGGTAACGCCGGTCGGATTGTCCTCGCCCACCACCTCTTCGAGAGTGTGGAACCACAGCGGCTCGATCTTCTCGTTCTTCATCAGGCGGTCGATCAGGATCTTCTCCGCCCGCAGCTCGTCACGGCGGTGGATCAGCGTGACCTTGGAGGCGAAATTCGTGAGAAACAGCGCTTCCTCGACCGCGGTGTTGCCACCGCCGATCACCACGATTTCCTGGCCACGGTAGAAGAACCCGTCGCAAGTGGCGCAGGCGGAAACACCGAAGCCCTTGTATTTTTCTTCGGAGGGCAGACCGAGCCATTTGGCACGCGCGCCGGTGGCAAGGATCACCGCATCGCAGGTATAGGTGGTGCCGCTGTCGCCCTTGGCCGTGAACGGGCGCTCAGAGAGGTCGAGGTCATTGATGATATCGCCGATGATCTCGCAGCCCATCGCCTTGGCATGGGCTTCCATGCGCACCATCAGGTCCGGGCCCTGCACCTCGGTGTCACCCGGCCAGTTCTCGACCTCGGTCGTGGTGGTCAGCTGGCCGCCGGGCTCGATGCCCTGCACCAGCAGCGGTTCCAGCATCGCGCGCGATGCATAAACCCCCGCCGTGTAGCCGGCCGGACCAGAGCCGATAATCAGAACTTTCGTATGTCGTGTGTCGGCCATGTTGCATCCCCCGGAAAATGATTAGATCGTCATATAAAGGTCGGGCGCAGCGGCGAAAAGAGGGAGCAGCCCGGTTTTTAGACCTTCCGCCGTTTTCCCCTGAATCCGATTAAATGTTGCGCAGTTGTGAAATATTATTGCGCACACCGCAGCCTGTGAGTAAGTTAAATCCGGGAGGGCAAGTATGGGCATTTCAAAACTGGACGAGATTGATCGCAAGATCCTGTCAGAGCTGCAAGCCGACGGGCGCATGACGAATGTCGAGCTGGCAAAGCGGGTCGGAATCTCCGCACCGCCCTGCCTGCGCCGGGTGCGCACGCTGGAGGAGAACGGCTACATTCAAGGCTATCATGCCGATGTTGCCGCCCGGGCTCTGGGCTTTGAGGTGCAGGTCTTCGCCATGGTAGGGCTGCAAAGCCAGGCCGAGGCCGATCTCGCCGCGTTCGAAGAGCGCTGCCGCCGCCTGCCACTGGTGCGCGAGTGCCATATGCTCAACGGGGAGGTGGATTTCATCCTGAAATGCGTGGCCCCCGATCTCAGCACGTTCCAGACCTTCCTGACCGAAGAATTGACCTCGGCGGAGAACGTTGCCAGCGTCAAAACCTCGCTCGTGATCCGCTGCGCCAAGGACGAGGCCGGCGTCCCTTTTGAAGTCGTCGAGGATCGTGCCGCGCAGATCGGCTGATCCCGTCGGGCGGTCCCGCAAGGCTCTCTGAAACGACTCTCTGAGACACCATCTGGTCC
>JABDPP010000136.1 GCA_013042765.1 Litoreibacter sp. | reverse complement strand
ATATAGGGATTACCTCGCAGATGCCTGCCCTGTCCGGCTTTCCGCAACACGGCGTGCCGGCCAAACCACTCGGGCCCTTTGCCGCGCGGTGGGAAGAGTACCTGAACTCAGACGGCCCCGCCCGCGTTGCCGTGATCGGGGGTGGTGTTGCCGGGGCAGAACTGGCGATGGCCATGGCCCACGCCCTCAAGGCAAAAAAGCGGCAGGCGCAGGTCCACCTGATCGACAGCCAGAAGGCCCTCAGCGCTACCCCGCCCGGTACCCGTGTGAAGCTTCTGACCGCGATGGAGGCCTTGGGCGTGACGGTTCTGGAACATACCGACATAGACGCCGCGAGCGACGATCATGTTCTTCTTTCGAACGGGGAGACAATTGCCAGTGATTTCACAACAGGCGCCGCGGGGGCATTTCCCTACCCATGGCTGGCGGAGACAGGGCTTGATCTCCACGACGGCTTCATCTCCGTTGACGCATGGCTACGCTCGAGCGATCCGGCGGTGTTCGCGGTGGGCGATTGCGCGCATCTGAGCGCAGATCCCAGACCCAAGGCGGGCGTCTACGCCGTGCGGGAGGCTCCGGTTCTCTTCGATAACCTGCGCGCTGCGCTCTCAGGCAACAGCCTGCGCCCCTACAAGCCCCAGCGCGACTATCTCAAGCTAATCTCACTGGGCGAGAAAAGCGCGCTCGCGGACCGGTTCGGGATCTGTCTCAGTGGGCCGCTGATGTGGCACTGGAAGGACCACATCGACCAGAAATTCATGACCCGGCTGCGCGATCTGCCAGAAATGGCGCAACTGGATCTGCCGCGCCCTCGTGCCGAAGGCATGCGCGAAGCATTGGGCGACAAGCCTCTTTGCGGCGGCTGCGGCGCGAAAGTCGGGCGCGGCGCCTTGCGCAACATGACCACAGGTCTTCCGACTCCCGTGCGCAATGACGTGACCCCGCTGCCCGGCGACGACGCAGCGCTGCTGGTAACCGGTTCACAGCGGCAGGTGATGACCTCCGATCATCTCCGTAGTTTTACTGAGGATCCGGTGATCATGACCCGCATCGCCGCGGTTCATGCCCTTGGTGACATCTGGGCCATGGGAGCCAAACCGCAAGCCGCCACGGCCACCCTGATCCTTCCGCGCCTCTCAGACGCGCTACAGGCCCGAACTCTCCGCGAGATCATGACAACCGCAACGGACGTCATGCGCGCGGCAGGGGCGGAGATCGTCGGCGGTCATTCCTCGATCGGAGGCGAACTGACCATCGGCTTCACGCTGACCGGCCTCTGCGACAGCAATCCGATTACACTTGCCGGCGGGAAAGCCGGCGATGCGCTGATCCTGACTAAACCCCTGGGCTCCGGCGTCCTCATGGCCGCAGAAATGGCCGGCAAGGCTGACGGCGCCTGGATCGCCGCGGCCTTCGAACACATGACGCAACCGCAGAGCCGAGCCGCCGCCATTCTGTCAGGCGCGCATGCTATGACAGATGTCACCGGATTTGGTCTGGCAGGTCACCTCAAGGGCATCTGCGAGGCATCCGGCACCGGCGCAACACTCGATCTGTCGGCAGTACCAGCTATGGCCGGGGCGCTGGAGATGGTCGAGGCCGGGATCCGCTCCTCGATTTTTGCCGACAACCGTGGCGTCGCGCCGGAACTTCCTGATGGCGGCAAAGCCAATCTCCTCTTCGATCCCCAAACCGCTGGTGGCCTGCTTGCTTCTGTCCCGAAGGATCAGGCGTCAGATCTCGTGGACGAGTTGCGCGCATCGGGTTACCCGGCCGCGCGGATCGGAAGCCTCACCAAAGGGGCGCCTCAGCTTTCGCTGTCAGCGGGCTGAGGTCGCACGTCCACAAGTGCCTCGATCCGATCAGCGAGATCAGACAATCCGTCCGGGCCAAGATCCTTTGCTGAAAGCGTTGCGATCTCCCGGGCCGCAACGCCGCTACGCGACTTGGCATAGGACGGGTCGTAATGCTCTTCCATCAGCGCCCGGGTGACCGCCAACTTGTCGCCGGCGTCCAGATGCGCAAACCAGCCGTCGACAATGGCATTGCCACGATATTTTCGCAGAGGCTCGAGTTTCTCACGCATGGTCGGGGCGTTCGACAGGATGTCGTCGTAGGCTTTCACAAGATATGCGGTCCGGGCGGCGATTGGGGCCGTGATCATGATCCGCGAGCCCGCCTTCATCGCAGCCCAAAGGCTCGGCGGCAGGCTGCGATCCCCGACCTTGCTTGACTCCGCTTCCACCAGAACCGGGCGGGTCGGATCGAACCGGCAAAGCTTGGCCGCGATCCGGGTTTCAAACCCCTTCTGGGACGGCTGGGGCACGCCTGTGGCCCCCAGCAACGATCCACGATGTTCAGCCATGGCTTCAAGATTGAGAACCTGACAGCCGCGCCCCTCCAGCAGCTCCAGAAGCTCTGTCTTTGCGGTCCCGGTAAAACCGTCGAGCAGGATCATGCGATGCGGCAGTGCATCCTCGTAGAGAAACCGATGCACGAGGCCGCGATACGTCTGGTAGCCGCCCTGGATCGTCTCGGCGCGCCAGCCGATCTGGCTAAGCATCCAACCAAAGGACCCCGAACGCTGCCCACCACGCCAGCAATAGACCAGAGGCCTCCAACCGCCTTCCTTGTCACGCAGAGGGCCTTCGATATGGGCCGCGGCATTGCGAAACACCTTCGCCGCGCCGATCTTGCGGGCTAGAAACGGGCTTTCCTGCACAAACACCGTTCCCACTTCGGCACGCTCGGCATTGCTCAACACCGGCAGATTGACCGCCCCGGGAAGGTGATCCTCTGCGTATTCAGCCGGGCTGCGAACGTCGATTACCGTGTCGAAACCGCAATCCAGCAGTTCGGGGAGCGAGGAGAAGGAAACAGGCATGGCGCGGTTTACCCCGCGACGCGCGGCGAGGGAAGCGTGACCTTCAAACACAGCGCGCCACGAGAGAAACAGAGGCCAGAGCACTTCCCCAGAATCAAGCGCGCTGAGTCGCGCTGTTCGGCTGTTGGAGAGGCGCGTTTCGAGGTGAGTCTGAGCCCCATTCAGAGGTCAAAGGTCTTGCGAACACTCTTTATTGCCGAGCGCATGTTCTGTGCATT
>JABDPP010000367.1 GCA_013042765.1 Litoreibacter sp. | reverse complement strand
AAATGCTAGACGGTCTGGGTCTGGCCGAGACAACGCCGGGTCCGCTGATCCTCGTGACTCAGTTCGTGGGCTATCTGGCCGCATTTCGGGAAGGCGGGTTCTGGATGGGTCTTGGAGGAGGGTTCGTCGCGCTCTGGGCGACATTCATCCCTTGCTTTCTCTGGATCTTTGCGGGTGCTCCATACATCGAGTGGATCGGCGCGCAACCCAGACTGAAGGGAGCCTTCTCCGCGATTACGGCGGCTGTTGTGGGCGTCATCTTAAACCTTTCGATCTGGTTTGCGCTGCACGTCTTCTTTTCGGACGTCGCGCGTGTCCTCTGGGGGCCGCTGACCGTCTGGATGCCCGATCCCACATCGCTGGATCTGCGGGTGCTGGCTCTATCGGCCCTCTGCGCGATGTTGCTTTTGCGCCTGCGCCTTGCGCTAGGGTGGGTCTTACTGATCTCCGCGTGTTGCGCGGGCCTGTTTGACCTCGTCACGGTGCCTTTGCCGACATAGAACCCAAGCTGCTCCCACTCATTGGAACCAGCCTGCGTGAAAATCCATGAACAGCCGGTGCGCATTCATTCCTTGACTCAGCCCATCTCTCGAAAGCTAATCTGAGGTAACGCGTCCAAAGAGGCGTGCGGCGGGAACCTCCGCCGGCAAAGGGAGAAAGAATTTATGCCAGTGATCCTGACGACAGCACGCGTGCTGGCGGTCCTCATTTCATGGGTGCTGGCGCTAGGGCGCAAAATCGCCGTCATTCTCATGGCACTCATGGTGCTCGTGATCCTGATCCAGGTTTTCTACCGCTACGTTTTGAACAGTGCTCTGCCGTGGCCGGATGAGGCCGCGCGCTTCATGATGCTTTGGCTGACCGGCCTTGTGGCCCCCTCTGCCTACCGGCTCGGTGGTTTTGTCGCCATCGAGATGGTCCCGCAACTCCTGCCCAGAACCGTCGGGGCGGTTCTGTCGCTGATCCTGCTCTGCCTTGCCGGGCTGGTTTTGGTCGTGGCAACCCAGTTGGGATGGAATCATGTGAACAGCGGCTGGCTGTTTAATTCCGCGTCTCTCAAGCTGCCGCTGGACCTGATCGGAATGGAGGTCGTGCGGATCAAGCTGGCATGGATGTACATGTCGCTCTTTGTCGGGGTGTGTCTTCTGCTGGCAGTCAATGTTGAACTGATCCTGCGGGCGATTGCGACCTTGGCCGGGCGCGGCGAGGATCTGCCGGAGATAAACACGCAATCCATGTTGGGGGCCGAATAGATGCTTGTCTGGTTCCTCCCCCTTTTCCTGTTGTTCCTCATGCTCGGCCTGCCGGTGTTTTTTGGCCTGCTGGCGGCACCGGGACTGCTTCTTTGGGCCAACGGGCAGGAGCGCGACCTCGCTTTGCTCTACCGCAATGTCTACAATGGCATGGACAGCTTCCCGCTGATGGCGATCCCGTTCTTCATGCTCGCAGGCGAAATGATGAACCGCGGCGGGATCACGATGCGGCTGGTCGAATTCTCGCAGGCTATGGTCGGTCACCTCAAGGGCGGGCTGGCGCAGGTCAATATCCTGTCCTCCATGCTCTTTGCGGGTCTTTCCGGGTCCGCTGTGGCCGATACATCCGCGCTGGGCTCCATGCTGATCCCTGCTATGGAGAAGGAAGGTTACTCGCGGCGCTTTTCTGCGGCCGTGACCGCGGCCTCGAGCGTTATCGGCCCGATCATTCCGCCCTCGGGGATCATGATCATCTACGCCTACGTCATGGGTGAGAGCGTCGCCGCGCTGTTTCTGGCCGGTATTGTTCCCGGCGTTTTGGTGGGCGTCGGCCTGATGATGGTTACCTCCTACATGGCGAAAGGGGCCGACTTCCCGGCCTCCCGCGACCGCGCGACATGGCCCGAAAAGGGGCAGGCGAGCCTGAAGGCGTTCTTCCCGCTGCTAACGCCGGTCATCATTCTGGGCGGTATCCTCGGCGGGATCTTCACACCGACAGAGGCAAGTGCGGTCGCGGTGGCCTATGCTTTTGTCGTGTCGCTCTTCATCCTGAAATCGATGAGCTTGTCCGATCTGCCCCGGGTTCTCTTGAAGGCCAGCCTGACTTCCTCGGTTGTATTGCTGCTGGTCGGGGCCGCGATGGCGTTCAAAACCGTGGTGTCGCTGTCGCACGCGCCCGAAACTCTGGCCGAATATATCCTCAGCCTCAGTCAGAACCCGCTGATCCTGCTGTTCTTGATCAACCTGCTGCTCTTCGTGGTTGGCATGTTCCTTGATGCTGGCCCTGCGATCATCATTCTCGGCCCGATCCTTGCACCGATCTTCACCGATCTGGGCATTCACCCAGTGCATTTCGCGATCATCATGAGTGTCAACCTGACCGTGGGCCTCGCGACACCGCCAATGGGGCTGGTTTTGTTCGTAGCCAGTTCGGTTTCGGGCGAAAGGGTTGAGGCCATTGCCCGCGCGATCCTGCCGTTCCTTGCAATCGAGATCGCGGTCATTTTCCTGATCACCTACGTCCCCGCGATATCGCTCTTCGTGCCGCGGTTTTTCGGCTTCATAAATTAATCTGAAACGCGAACAAAAATGAAAGAACACAACAACAAAGGGAGAACCAGACCATGAAAATAGGAATGATCGTCAAGTCGCTGATGGTGGCGTCCATGCTGACGACGCTGCCCGCTGCCGCTGCGGATTACTCGATCCGGGCAACGGCCAACTCCAATGAAAACGATGAGGATTATGACGGCCTGATCGTTTTCAAGGACTACGTTGAGAAGGCATCAAACGGTGCAATCGAGGTCGAACTGTTCATCGGCACGCAGCTGTGCAGCAAGGGCGCCGAATGCCTGCAGGGCATCGCGGATGGCTCCATTGACGTTTATATCTCGACCTCGGGCGGTGCGGCCGGGATCTTCCCCTTCGTTCAGGTGCTGGACCTGCCCTACCTGATGGCCGATGACCGTATCGCCGAGGCCGTTCTGACCGGTGATTTCACACGTAAGATGCGGGAGATGGCTCTGGCAGCCTCCGGCGACCGGATCCGCCTGATGACCGTCGGCAATACCGGCGGCTGGCGCAACTTCGCCAACACCAAGCGCCGCGTGCAGACGCCAGGTGACATGGACGGTCTGAAGATCCGCACCGTGGTCGCCGACCTGCCGCAGGAACTGGTCAAGGCGCTGGGTGCTGCGCCCACTCCGATCCCGTGGCCGGAGCTCTTCACCTCTTTCCAGACTGGTGTTGTTGAGGGTTCCAAGAACGGCATTACCGACATCATGGGGATGAAGTTTCCGGATGCGGGACTGAAATACGTGACGCTTGACGGCCACGCCTACATGGGCGCCCTGTGGTGGATGAGCAATGACTCCTTCATGGCCATGCCCGAGGACATGCGGCGTGTCGTCGTCGACGGCTTTGCGGCCCTGCAACAGGCCACCTTCGCCTCGCCCAAGCGCAAGGCCATTCAAGCCTATCAGGACTTCGTTGCGGATGGCGGCGATCTTTATGTCCCGACACCGGCAGAGAAAGCCGCGTTCAAGGAGGCTGCAACCCCGGTCTATGACTGGTTCCAGTCCAATGTGGACGGCGGCGGAGAGATCTTCACCGCTCTGGTAGACGCCGTAGCGGAGGCCGAAGCGGAGCTCGAAGCAAGTCGCGCCGCAGACATTCGGTAAAAGATCTCGGGCGCGCGGTCTGAAGCATCGCGCGCCTGTCCTCTCGAGGTCTGGTCTCTACCGGAACGGGTACATCCAGACCCTGTAATCATCAATCAGCGTATGCGCGTGCTCAATCTGATCTTTCGTCATCTTCTTGCTGACTTCTTCCTGGCTGATCGCGGCATCGGGGTCGCCGCCGATCGCACTGAGCACATACCACATATAAGCCCGCGTCAGGTCCGGGGAGGGCAGACCGGTACCGAGCTCGTAATACCATCCGACCCCCGATTGCGCGCCGGGATGCCCTTTCATGGCGGCCCTCAGATACCACTCGAAGGCCCGCACGGGATCTTTCTCGACGCCCAGACCCAGCGCATACATCACGCCAATCAGTTCCTCGGCATCCGCATTGCCGGAACGTGCCGCGGGCCAGAGCGCGGCGCGAGCCTCCTCGAAACGGCTGGCCTCCATCAGATCACGGGCCTTTTCGATATCGGCCAGCGCCGGGCCGGTGCTAAGAAAGATCAAAACAAGAAGCGCTCTCATGGGTCTGTCCTCGGTTATGCGCTCGCAGTTTGCATGGCCGCTTGCGGCGGAGCAATGGCAGAGCTTCCTCAACCGGCGGGGCCCGAGGCGTTCGCGCCGTTCGACCCCCGGCAGGCCGCGTTGGGACGCTTGCTGTTTTACGATCCGATCCTGTCGGGAAACCGGAATATCAGTTGCGGCACCTGTCACCACCATGATCAAT
This sequence comes from Litoreibacter sp., assembly GCA_013042765.1. Taxonomy (GTDB): domain Bacteria; phylum Pseudomonadota; class Alphaproteobacteria; order Rhodobacterales; family Rhodobacteraceae; genus Litoreibacter. The sequence continues at coordinate 6,587 of JABDPP010000367.1, read as the reverse complement.
TCTCCGCTGATGGGGTGAGCCTTGGCATTGGCGAAGGCGGGCAGGGCGTTGGCCCAGAGCGGACCGCGCCGGACGGCCCGAACAGGATCGCAAAGCGCGTCCCGCGTCACGCCCCCGCTCTGTGGAACCTCGGAGCCCGGGAGTTTCGTATCTTTTTCCATGATGGCCGGGTCAGTGCGTCGCCGGATTACGGCAACGGGATGAATACGCCCGCCGAGGAGTGGCTGCCCGAAGGCCTCGACAGCTTGCTGGCGGCGCAGGCGATTTTCCCTTTGGTGGCGCAGTTTGAGATGGCGGGGAACCCCGGTGAGAACGAGGTCGCCGGAGCTGTTAATGACCGCATCGACTACGCGTGGCCCATTCTTGCCAAGCGGGTACGCGGCTTGCCTGAATATGCAAGTCTGTTTCAGCAGGCTTTCGATCTGGAGACGCCGCAGGCGGTCACTATCGCCCATATCGCCAATGCGCTGGCGGCGTTCATGAATGCCGAGTGGCGCAGCACGGATAGCCCGTTTGACCGCCATTTGCGCGGTGAGGGTGCCCTGTCGCCCGCGCAGGCGCGGGGCATGGAGCTGTTCTACGGAAAGGCGGGGTGCAGGACTTGCCATTCCGGCGTCTTTCAGACCGATCACCAGTTCCACGCGTTGGGGCTGCCGCCGTTCGGTCCCGGCCGGACCCGGGTCTTTGATCCGATTGCACGCGACACCGGTCGGATGGCTGAAAGCAACGATGCGGCCGATGCCTACCGGTTCCGCACGCCTTCCTTGCGCAACGTGGCGTTGACCCCGCCTTACGGCCATAATGGTGCTTACCCGACGCTTGCCGGGATCATCCGCCACCATCTCGATCCCGAGCAAGGCCTTGAGACTTGGCGCCCGGAGCAAGCGAACCTGCCCCAAGCGCCCTGGTTGCACGAGATCGATTTCGTCATCCGGCAGGACCGGCTCGAGATGGCCCGGCAACGGCGCGCGATCGATATTGATCCTGTGTTGCTGACAGAGGCCGAAATCGGTGATCTTGTGTCGTTCATGGAGGCGCTGAGTGGAGCAGAGAGCCGCTATGGTCGACTTGGGCGACCGGAGAAGGTTCCCAGCGGATTGAAGGTCGATTGATGGTCAGGGCATTGGTGGTTGGCAGCGCGGTTCTGGATTTCGTGTACCAGATGGACAGGCTACCGCAAAAGGCGGAGAAATATCGGGCCGATGGTATGGATGTGATCGGCGGTGGATGTGCTGCAAACGCGTCCGTTGCAATCTGCAGGCTGGACGGGCAGGCCACGCTTCTGGCGCGCCTCGGTCGGGATGAAATCGCGGATCTTATTACCGCCGACCTCGCCCGCGAAGGGGTGAACCTCTCGATACTTGAGACCACAGAGGACAGCCGGTCTGCGGTCTCTTCCATCTACATAGATGCGGCAGGCGAACGGCAGATCATGAGCTATCGGGGCAGCGGTCTTGCCCGGGTGCCACGGGTGGAGGTTCTCGACAGCGTCGATGCCGATGTGGTGTTGGCGGATACACGATGGCCCGAGGCGACGCTGCTGGCCTTTGCCTTGGCGCGCCGTCTCGGGGTACCGGCGGTCCTTGATGGCGAAGCGCCGGTCCAGCAGGACCTGGCAAAGGCCGCCAGCCATCTGGTGTTCTCTGAGCAGGGGCTCATGGATCTTGCGGGCGGAAAGGATCTCCCGACCGCCCTGAAGCAGGCCGCGCGCCAGTTCCCGGGCTGGGTTGGAGTAACGCTCGGGGCCGAGGGCGTGGCTTGGGTCGAGGGCGGAGAACTCCGGCATTTGCCCGGCCACGATGTGCCGGTTCGCGATACGTTGGGGGCGGGTGACGTCTGGCATGGCGCCTTTGCGCTGAGTCTGGGCGAGGGGGCCAATGAGTCCAGTGCGGCGCGGTTCGCCAATGCAGCGGCGGCCCTGAAATGTACGGAACATGGTGGGCGCAAGGCAACGCCGAACCGGGCAACAGTTGAAGAGTTTATGAAACAGCAGCCCTTAAAGGACAGCACATGGTTGAATTGACGGCAGGAAAGCTTTGGGGAATGCGGCGGATGGCCGATGAGGCCGGGATCTTCAAAATGACCGCCGTCGACCAGCGACCGCCCATCAAAGGACCAATCGCGGCCCATTACGGAACGCACGAAGCGCCCTATGACGATGTCGCGCGCTTCAAGTCGATGTTGGTGGAGACTCTACAGGGCGCATCCAGCGCGATGCTTCTTGATCCGCATTATGCCATCCCACGGGGGCTCAAGCACCTGTCGCCGACCAAGGGGCTGATCGTGACCCTCGAGAACTCGGTTTTCGAGGACACGGGTCGAGGTCGCCGCTCCTCCAGCATCGATGATTGGTCTGTCGCCAAGATCAAACGGATGGGCGGCGACGCGGTCAAAGTTCTGGCCTGGTACCGGCCCGATGCCGACCCGGCGATCAACCAGCATCAGCAGGACTGGACCCAAAGCATCGGCGAGGCCTGCGCCAAATATGACATTCCGTTCCTGTTCGAGCTTTTGGTCTACCCGCTCGACAGCGATGCTGAGCAGACGCAGGACTACGTCGAGATGAACACCAAACGCGCCGATGATGTGCTGCGCTCGGTTGAGGCTTTCACTGCGCCGGATTTCGGCATCGATGTGTTCAAACTCGAAAGCCCGGTCGCGGCGAAATCCATCGCCCAGACCGACGGGGTTCAGGCGCTGTTCGACGAGATGGGGCGAATCGCGGGCCGGCCTTGGGTGATGTTGTCGGCGGGCGCAGGAAAACCGGAATTCAAGCGGGTGCTCGAACATGCCTACAAGGCGGGCGCGTCAGGATTTCTGGCCGGGCGTGCGATCTGGCTCGATGCCTTTCAGGCGTTCCCGGATTGGGCTGCGATCGAAGATGGTCTGACCGGAGAGAGCACGGCTTATATGGCGGAGATCGCTGCGCTGACCGATGCCCACGCAACCCCTTGGCACACGCATCCCTGCTATGGCCCGGAAGGGCCGCAATTCCGCCCGGACGATGCCAGCTTTCGGCACGGCTACGAGGGGATCTGACGGAATGAAAATCGGATTGCTCCCGCTGGCCCGGCCAACCTTCGACGTCGCGTTCGCGCAGGAAAAGCTCAAGGCGATGCTCGGCGTGCTCAAAGCCTCCGGTCACACCCTGATCGGGCCTGAGGATCTTCTGATGGAGGCTGACCCACGGCATCTTGATGCCCTTGCGGAGGTGGATCTGCTGCTGGTGCTGCAGGTGACATTTACCGATGCAGCCTTCGTGGCCGATGCAGCGCGGCGGGGTATCCCGATCGCAATCTGGGCGGTTCCTGAGCCGCGGTTGGGCGGGCGTCTTCGCCTCAATGCGTTTTGCGGGTTGAACCTAGCCAGCCATGCCTTGTCTAGGAACAAAATCCCCTTCGGATGGCTCTATGCCGATCCGCAGGCAGATGAGACTCCGGCCGACCTCGAAGCGCTTTTGGCCGGCCGACGACAGGTGCACCCGATTGCCGGCACACGACCCGAGATTACGCCAGAACCCTGGCCCGTTCCGGATCTGAAGATCGCTCGCATCGGTGCCCATCCCGAAGGCTTTGACACCTGCGCCTATGACCGCGATGACCTGGCAAACCTAACAGGCGCCAGCGTGACCGAGATGACGCTCGATCCGCTGTTCGAGCGCGCGCGGCACCTGCCCGAGAGCGCCATCGGGCCATATCGTGAGAAAGCGGATCTGCTGCCCAATGTCGACGAGATGGACGCGGGCGAACTGGACCGATCCCTCCGCCTTGCAGGGGCATTGGAGGCGATGCGCAAGGAAGGCGGGTTTGATGCGTTCGCGATCCGCTGCTGGCCTGAAACGTTTACCGAATATGGTGGGGCGGTTTGCGGTCCGGTCTCAATGATGGGGGAGGCCCGCGTGCCCTGCGCCTGCGAGGCGGATGTCTACGGAGCGGTGTCACAGGCCCTTTTGCAGAATGTGTCGGACGCTCCGGTTTTCCTCGCCGATCTTGTGGATATGGACACTGGCGACGACACCGGGGTGGTGTGGCATTGCGGACAGGCACCGGTCTCAATGACCGTGGAGACGCCGCGGGCCACGGTTCACACGAACCGGAAACAGGCGCTGCTTTTTGAGTTCGCGTTGAAACCAGGCCGGGTCACATTTTTGCGTCTCAGCCAGGCCTTTGGAACCCCCAGGATCATCATCGCCACCGGGGAAATACTGGCCCGCGATATGGCTTTCACTGGCACCTCGGGTGTCGTCCGCTTCGACCACGGGGCCGAAGCGGTGCTGCGCGACATCATGGATAGCGGCCTCGAGCATCACATGGCGCTGGCTTACGGCGATCATGCCGAAAGGTTGCGCGCCATCGGCGCCGGACTTGATCTGCCGGTCATCGAACTGGGAGCCGCACAATGATCCGCTACGGCCTGATCGGGGGCGGCATGATGGGCCAGGAGCATATCCGCAACATAGCGCTTCTGGAGGGGGCATGCGTTGCCGCCGTAGCCGATCCCGATGAACAGATGCGTGCCGCCTCAATGCGTGCGGCAGGGACTTCGCAGGGTTTCGATGACACCGAGGCGCTGCTCGCTGCCGATATGTGCGATGCCTATATCATCGCGGCACCGAACGACCTTCACGCCGGCATCCTGCGCAGCATTCTCGGTGCCGGCAAACCCGTTCTCGTGGAAAAGCCGCTGGCCACCACCACCGCTGATTGCCGCGATTTGCTGAATGCCGCGAAACGGGCGCCCGCACCGGTTTGGGTGGCGATGGAATACCGCTTCATGCCGCCCCTGCAACGGCTGATGCAGGCGCTGGAACAGGGTGCGGCGGGCACACTGCGGATGATGTCGATCCGCGAGCACCGCTTCCCCTTCCTGCCCAAGGTCGATGACTGGAACCGGTTCAACGCACGCACCGGCGGCACATTGGTCGAGAAGTGCTGCCACTTCTGGGACCTGATGCGTCTTTTACTGAAAAGCGATCCGGTTCGCGTTTACGCGAGCGCAGGTATCGACGTGAACCATCGCGACGAGCGTTATTACGGCAAGATGCCCGACATCATAGACAACGCCTATGTCATCGTCGATTTCGAGAACGGCGCGCGGGGCATGCTGGATCTGTGCATGTTCGCGGAAGGATCGTTCTGGCAGGAAACCGTGGCGGTCACGGGTGAGAAGGCGCGGCTGGAGGCTTTCGTCCCGGGCCCCGCCCGATTTGCGCCGGACGGAAAGGAACGCAAATCGGAATTCGTGATGTCGGTCCGCGCCCTCAGCAAGGAGATCCGCGAGGAGATCCATGTCGACGAAAAGATCCTGAACGCGGGCGACCATCATGGTTCCACATTTTTCCAGCATGAGCGATTTCTGGATCTTGTGCGCGCAGGCCGTGGCACGCCGGATGTTACCCTTGAGGATGGCTATTGGTCCGTGCTCGTGGGCGAAGCCGCCGAAGAGAGCGCCAGATCCGGCGAAGCGGTCGACCTGAGAGGGAAGGGCCCGTGACATTCGGTAAGATGCCAGATGGCGACCCGGTGTTTCGCCACCGAATTTCGGGAGGCGGGCTGACCGCGCATGTGCTCAGCTACGGCGCGGTGTTGCAGGACCTTCGGCTTGAGGGTCATGGCCCGCCTCTCGTGCTGGGGTTCGAGGATCTTGACGCCTATCTGACGCGCTCCCCCTATTTCGGAGCGATTGCCGGGCGATGTGCGAACAGGATCGGTTTCGGCCGTTTCGAGATCGATGGGGAGAGCTTTCAGGCCGAGCGCAATTTTCAGGACACCCACACGCTTCATGGTGGATCAAAAGGGACCGGAAAAAGCAACTGGACGGTTGAAGCGGTCGAGCAGAATCGCATCACGCTCAGCATCGATCTGGCGGACGGCGAGATGGGCTTTCCGGGAAATATGCACATTGAGGCAACCTACGCCTGTCTTGCGGACGGTGTGCTCGATATCCGGATGGAGGCGAGAACCGACGCGCCGACCCTGTGTAATCTTGCGCATCATTCTTACTGGAACCTCGACGGTGCGCCGGATACGGCCGCGCATCGTATGAAGGTAATGGCGGATCGATATACGGTTGTTGACGCCGCCTTCATCCCCACCGGGGAGCCGCGTGACGTGGCCGGAACACGCTTTGATTTCCGTGAAAGCCGTCCGATCGCGGATGATAAATTCATCGACCACAACCTGTGTCTCTCGAACCGGCGTGATGACCTGCGTCCAGTGGCGTGGCTGCGGTCCGAAAACAGCGGCGTTGAGATGGAAATCCGGACCACGGAGTCGGGCCTTCAGGTCTATGATGGTTACAAGCTCGATATCGACGTTCCCGGTCTGGAAGGTCGGCGATACGGGCCGAATGCGGGCGTTGCGCTTGAACCCCAAGTCTGGCCCGATGCCATCAACCATTCCGGCTTTCCAAATGTCTTGCTCCGCCCCAGCGAGACCTATACCCAACACACTCAATTCGTGCTTTGCAAAGGAATCCCCTCATGAGCTTCACCAAGTACCTGAAAGAGGCAAATCTGATCGGAGGTGCCTGGAGTGGCGCCGATAGCGGCAAGACCATCGAGGTGACCAATCCCGCCACCGGAGACC
>JABDPP010000365.1 GCA_013042765.1 Litoreibacter sp. | reverse complement strand
CAGCAAGACCGAACCGGCAAAGTAGGCTCCGATGCTCCAAATCTCCCTGTTCAAGCGGGTCATGATCTGGCTGACGGTTGCCGTCGGCCTGATCCTGGCGATGCCCAATGCCTTCTACACCACCGTCGAGCGGCACAATGACGCCGCGCAGGCGCTGGAGGGGGGCGCTGCGGCAACGCCGGAACTGGCCGCGGATCAGGCGGGATGGCCTGACTTTCTGCCGTCGAGCCTCGTCAACCTCGGTCTCGATCTGCGGGGTGGGGCGCATCTTCTGGCCGAAGTGCGGGTTGAGGACGTCTACACAGACCGGCTCGACGCCTATTGGCTGGAAGTGCGCAACACGCTGCGCGGGGAACGCGCCACGGTGGGCACGATCCGGCGCCAGAATGCACCGCTGGGAGAACTGCGGATCAAGCTTTCCAACCCCGCGGGGATGGACCGCGCCGTCGCGCTGGTGCGGGGTCTTGCAACCCCTGTCGTCAGCTTGTCAGGCGCCGGCAGCACGGATATCGAAGTTTCGTCCTCAGGTGACATCCTGATCGTGACCTTGTCGGCGGCGGAACGCGCCGCAACCGACGATCGCACGATGCAGCAAAGCCTCGAGATCATTCGCCGCCGTATCGACGAGGTTGGCACACGCGAGCCGACTATTCAGCGTCAGGGCGAGCGCCGCATTTTGATCCAGGTGCCCGGCGTGGGCTCTGCCGAGGAAGTGAAAACCCTGATCGGGACCACGGCGCGTCTGACCTTCCATCCGGTGGTGGGACGCACAAGCAACGCGAACGAGGCCCCGGGCCCGCGCAACGTGCTGCTGCCCTCAATTGATGAGCCCGATACGTATTACATTCTCGAACAAACGCCGGTTGTGACTGGTGAGGACCTGACCGATGCTCAGCCGGCCTTTGATCAGAACGGCTTCCCTTCGGTCAATTTCCGCTTCAATCCGTCAGGCGCGCGCAAGTTCGGGATTTACACCGGTGAGAATGTTGGCTCGCCCTTTGCCATCGTGCTCGACGACGAAGTGATCTCCGCACCCGTGATACGTGAGGCGATCACCGGTGGATCTGGCCAGATCAGCGGCAACTTCACGGTCAAGCAGTCAACCGATCTTGCGGTCCTGCTGCGCGCCGGAGCGCTGCCGGCAGAGATGACTTTCCTTGAGGAACGCACGATCGGGCCGGAACTGGGACAGGACAGCATCGATGCAGGTAAGATCGCCTGTATCGTGGCTTTCGTGGCGGTTCTGGTGTTCATGTTCCTCAGCTACGGCACTTTCGGAGTTTTCGCCAATATCGCGCTGATCCTGAACGTGGGGCTCATTTTCGGCCTTCTGTCGCTGATCGGGGCGACGCTGACCTTGCCGGGGATCGCCGGGATCGTCCTGACCATCGGTATGGCGGTGGACGCCAATGTGCTGGTTTTCGAGCGGATCCGCGAGGAATTGAAATCCGCAAAAGGTCCGGCGCGCGCCATTGAGCTTGGCTACGAGAAAGCGCTGAGCGCGATCCTTGACGCCAATATCACGACTTTCATCACCGCCGTCATCCTGTTTGCCATGGGCTCGGGGCCAGTGCGCGGTTTCTCGATCACGCTGGGTCTGGGGATCCTGACCTCGGTCTTCACCGCGATCTTCGTGACGCGCGTGATGATCGTGATGTGGTTTGAACGCAAACGCCCCAAAACGATCGAGGTCTGACAGATGCGCCTGAAACTCGTTCCATCGAAAACCAACTGGGATTTCTTTGGCAAGGCCAAGCTGACGCTGGGCCTGTCGCTGGTCCTGATCGTGGTGGGATTTGCCTCCTTCATGATTCAGGGCCTGAACTATGGCATTGATTTCCGGGGCGGCACCACGATCCGTACCGAGAGCACGCAGCCGGTTGATGTCTCCGCCTATCGCGGGGCGCTTGAGCCGCTGGGGCTGGGAGATATCTCCATCACGGAGGTGTTCGATCCGACATTTGAGGCCGATCAGAACGTGGCGATGATCCGGATCGAGGCGCAGGAAGGCGATGAAAGTGTTGCGGTGGAAACTGTGAATGCCGTCGAGGATGCACTGCGCGCCATCGTGCCCGATATCAAGTTCCCATCGGTTGAATCCGTCGGGCCCAAGGTTTCCGGTGAGCTGATCAAGACCGCGGCTATTGCCGTTGTGCTCGCCATTGCCGCGGTGCTGATCTACATCTGGCTGCGTTTTGAATGGCAGTTTGCCGTGGGCGCCGTGGCCGCGCTGGTGCATGACGTCGTGTTAACGATGGGCGTGTTCTCCGAGTTGCAGATCAAGTTCGACCTCGCCATTATCGCGGCGCTTCTGACGATCGTTGGCTATTCCCTGAACGACACGGTTGTCGTGTTCGACCGGGTGCGGGAGAACCTGCGGAAATATAAGAAAAAGGACCTCAAGGAGGTGCTCAACATCTCGATCAACGAGACGCTGTCGCGGACCGTCATGACCTCCGTCACGACGCTACTGGCGCTGATTTCTCTGTTCATATTGGGCGGCGACGTGATCCGGGGCTTTGTCTTCGCGATGATCTGGGGTGTGATCGTGGGAACCTATTCGTCGGTCTTCGTGGCCTCGGCGATCCTGCTCTACCTCGGGGTTAAACGCGACTGGTCCAAGCCTGACGCCAATGCCGGCAATCAGTACGCCAACATAGACGCCTGAGCCTCACGGGACAGGTGCACGGAGAGCAGTCGAGATGCGTTTGACCGAGATCACCTATGACACGGCCCCGCCGATCGACGGCTACGGTCCGGGGTTCTTCCGGATTGGCGGAGAGGTTCAGGAGGGCGCGGTCCTGCTTCTGCCGGGATCCTTGCTGCCCTGGGCGGGGTATGCTGAGCCCGAGCCGCTGATTGGCGCCGTCGGGGAGATCGATGTTCTCTTTTTCGGAACGGGCGCGGATATCGCGCATATCCCGTCGGGCTTGCGCAGCACTTTTGAAGACGCGGGGCTTGGCCTTGAATTGATGGCCACGCCCACGG
>JABDPP010000364.1 GCA_013042765.1 Litoreibacter sp. | reverse complement strand
GCGCTGGGCATTAAGATCAGCTTTGAAGGGGAAGGCCTCGACGAAGTTGGCCGCGACGAGACCGGAAAGGTCATCGTCAGCGTCGACCCCAGATACTTCCGCCCGACCGAGGTTGAGACACTTCTGGGCGACGCTACCAAGGCGCGCGAGAAGCTGGGCTGGACACCACCGACCTCCTTTGAGGACCTGGTTTCCGAGATGATTGCCGCCGATTACGCGGACGCGAAACGCAATGGCTGAAATGGATTACAGCCTGGAGGGGAAGAAGGTCTACGTGGCCGGCTCGACTGGCATGGTCGGATCCGCAATTCTGCGGAAGCTTGCGCAAGAGGGCTGCGAAGCGTTCGGCTCGACCCGACAGGATGTGGATCTGACACGGCAGGCTGAGGTGGAAGCTTGGTTCGATAAGACCCGCCCGGACGCGGTGTTCCTCGCAGCGGCGCGCGTGGGGGGCATTATGGCCAACAGAACGCGGCCTGCGACCTTCCTCTATGAGAACCTCATGATCGAGGCCAACATTATCGAGGCCGCGCATCAAAGCGGTGTCGAGAAGCTCTTGTTCTTGGGGTCGTCCTGCATCTACCCGAAAGCCGCCAAGCAGCCCTATACGGAAGATCAGTTGATGCAGGGCCCGCTTGAGCCCACGAACGAAGGTTACGCGATCGCGAAGATCGCGGGCATCCGTATGTGCGAATATTACCGCGAACAGTATGGCGTGAATTTTATCTCCGCGATGCCCACCAACCTCTATGGAACCGGCGACAATTACGACCTGGAGACCGGTCACGTCCTGCCCGCCCTTGTGCGTAGGATCCACGAGGCCAAACTGGCAGGTGAGGACAGCATCACGATCTGGGGAACCGGATCGCCGATGCGCGAGTTCATGCATGCGGATGATTGCGCTGATGCGTTGGTTTTCCTTATGAAGCGCTACAAAGGCGCCGAGCATGTGAATGTCGGCACCGAGCACGAAGTTTCGATCTATGATCTGGCTAGGATGATCGCCAAACTGACCGGCTTTGAGGGTGAGATCCGGCGTGACACGAGCAAACCCGACGGCAGCCCGCGCAAGCTTATGGACAGTTCCCGTCTCCACGGACTCGGCTGGAGTTCGACCATCTCGCTGAAAGAAGGGCTTGCTCGGACGGTCGAGGAGTTTCGCGCGCTGCACGCGGCGGGGGATCTCTGAGGCCACAATCGTGCCGCCCGGACACTTTTTCATGGGTCTGTGTGGTTTCTCTTTTCCCGGAGTTCCCCTAAGAGGTCCGAAAACCCGACTGGCCGGCATGCCCTTATGCCCTACCAATGACTGAAACGAACTGATCACCCCGGAGACCCCAATGGCCGATACCGCTTTCCCGCTTGCCACCGCATCCTGGGATGACAAGGAATATGCCGCGATCCAGCGTGTGATCGCATCCGGTCACTTCTCGATGGGCGGAGAGGTGGCGCAGTTCGAACGCGATTTCGCCGAAGCGATGGGCTCGAAATACACCGTCATGGTTAATTCCGGCTCCTCGGCGAACCTGCTTTTCGTAGCCTCCCTGCGGTATCATTCGGTCCACGGCCTGCAACCCGGCGACGAGGTCTTGGTGCCCGCCGTCTCTTGGAGCACGACTTACTTCCCGCTGCATCAATACGGGCTCAAGCTGAAATTCGTTGATGTCGACCTCGACACGCTGAATTTCGATTTGAACGCTCTGGCGGCAGCCATCACGCCCCGGACACGGGCGCTCATGGCGGTAAACCTGCTTGGCAACCCGAATGACTTTGACGCGATCGGGCGGATCATCGACGAGCGGGATATTGTTCTGCTCGAGGATAATTGCGAATCCCTCGGCGCGACCTTCAACGGCAAACAGGCCGGCACCTTCGGGCTGGCCGGAAGCTACAGTGCCTTCTTCTCACATCACATCTCCACCATGGAAGGCGGGATCGTGGTGACCGATGACGAGGAGCTTTACCACATCATGCTCAGCATGCGGGCCCATGGCTGGACCCGGAACCTGCCGAAAGAAAACCATGTCACCGGCACCAAGTCCGACGACATGTTCGAGGAGGCGTTCAAGTTCGTCCTGCCCGGCTATAATCTACGCCCGCTGGAGATGAGCGGCGCGATTGGTCAGGAACAGCTGAAAAAACTGCCGATGATCGTCGAAGAGCGCCGCGCCAATGCAGAGCGTTTCCGCGCGGTCATGGAAGAGTTTCCGCAGATCGTAATTCAACGGGAAATCGGTGAAAGCAGCTGGTTCGGGTTCTCCATGGTGCTCCGTCCTGATGCGGGTATTTCTCGCGCAGCGCTGATCGAGGCACTTACCGGCGCCGGCGTGGAATGCCGTCCGATCGTGGCCGGGAACTTCGCGAAGAATGCGGTGGTCACTAAGTATTTCGACTATTCGGTGCATGGCAATCTCGCCAACGCCGACATCGTCGACACCAACGGGTTGTTCATCGGCAATCACCACTACCCGCTTGATCCACAGATGGATGTCCTGCGCAACGCGCTGAAATCGGCCTTTTCCTGACGCTGGCTTCTAAAGCCGGACCCAACGCTCCGGGATGATGTCGGGGTTCTTCAGCTTCGGGTCCGCATACCAGTTTGTAGGCGCTACCACGATCGCGTCCTCAGACGCGTTCAGCCATCCGCCCCACCACGAGAAGGTGGAGTTCGCGATCACGTTGTGCTCGCACGCACTCATCAAACGCAGATCCTCGTAATGCTGGAGAGGGCCGTTTTGCCCGAACACATGGGTTTCAAAGCCAAGCTTCAGATTGTCGCGCGCCCAGTCCGGATCGTCTGAAAAGACGAAAACCCGCGGTTCGCGATCAGTGGCCTGTGCAATATGGGCCAATGCACGCGCATAATACTCCGCATCGCAGGTGCCGTGGGTGGCGGCGCCCTTCTGGCTGGAGACATAGTCGCCGCGTCGCAGATGCACGGACGCCGACGGCCCGCTGCGGATCAACTCCATGGCAGCGCGGTTCTCGTCACTGGGCGGCGTGACGATCCGCAACTCACGACGCAACTTGGGCGCGATATCCTCGAAATATCTCTCGGTCTGGAAATACCCGTGCAGGTAATGGCCATCCCCGAGCGTAAGGAGATCCCTGTTCAGGCCCAACTGTTTCTCGCGTGTGAACTTCGGTGTCCCACCAAGGTAGCGCCACAGCGCGTAGCGCAGCCGCTCGGTGCGGTCAGGCGGCAGGTCCTCCGGGCGAGCGATTGTGGCCTCGATATCGAAATGATCCAGCGCATAACGCAGATGCGGCACTTGCCGGTTCGCCTCACGGATATCGAGAGCCAGCGGGACGCAGGCGCGTGCCGAGATCGCCCGTGCCGTGCCATATTGAAAAAGCTGGTTGCCCAGGCCTCCAAAGATACGCGCGATGATCATTCGAAATCCAGCTGCTGCGGGGTGCGCGCCACGTTGCGCTTACCCGCGTGTTACATCAGTTTGCCCCAGACCGGAACACAGAGAACGCGGTCCGCACGTTGGTTGGATCACAGCCGATAACTGCCCTGGCTCAGCGCGGAGATCTTCTTGCGATACCAAGCGCGTTTCCATTCGCGCACCAGTTTCGCTGAGAAAGAGTGCTTTCTGGAGATCGTGCTGCCGCCCGTTTCCGCCGTCCGGTCGAACACGCCCGATGGCACAACGCAATGGAGCTTCACGCCCGTGTCCCAACGCATTTGCAGGAAGGTGTCGATGGGCCGGTCGAACTGTTCTGTCGCGGCCAGAAGCGTCTCGGCGGCCGCGCGGCTGACCATCTGCGCGGAGGTGCGCAGAGGTGTCACCTCGGGAAGGACAAGCCTGGCGCGCTCGTCCTCCGCCACGGTGAGCGACGGGACTGTAAGCTTGCGCACCTGGAATTGGATATAGCCGAGCTTTTCGATCCAGGCCTGGGCTATGCCGACTGCATTCGCGAATGTCTCCGGATCAACCGCAACATCGTCTTCGAGGATCAGCGCATGCGGCAGTCCTTCCGAGACGATCCGCTCCCACGCCCGGCGGTGGCTCAGGAAGCAGCCGATCTCCCCGTCCGACAGGGGGAAGGGATAGCGCGGTACATGTAGATCCGTTCCGGGATAGACGGCCGTGCGATCGGCGGGCGACAGCTTCGCGCCGTCGCAGGCATCCAGGATTTTGGCCGGGTAAGGCGACTGGCGCAGCAATTCCTCTACGCGCGCACGGCGTCCCGTTGCGCGCGCCAGATGGATCACGAATGTCTTGGGCGCGATCCCCATGAACGCGGGCTCCTTGTGTCAGGCACCGGTCGTGGTGCCTGTGCCGATACCTAGCGGATCAGGGATTTGGTGAACAGGGCGCCCGGTCGCTTTGTGCCGCGCGCCCTGCGGAACTCCGTCCTCAACGCAGGTTTTTGTCGAAATGCGCCAGCGTGCGATCCCAGGCAAGCGTCGCTGCGGCCTCGTCGTAACGGGGCGTGGTGTCGTTGTGGAACCCATGATTGGCCCCCTCGTAGATATGGGCCTCATACGTCTTGCCATTAGCCTTCAGCGCGGCCTCATAGGCGGGCCAGCCCTTATTGATCCGCTCGTCCAGCTCACCGTAATGGATCAGCAGGGGCGCATTGATCTCCGGGACATCGGCCTCTGCGGGCTGACGGCCATAAAACGGAACCGATGCCGCCATCTCCGGATAGGCCACCGCCAGCGCATTGCACACCCCGCCACCATAGCAGAAGCCGACCGCGCCCACCTTGCCGGTGGAGCCTTCGTGGTTCACCAGAAACTCGAACGCTGCAAAGAAATCCTCCATCAGTTTAGCCCGGTCGAGCTGTTTTTGCAGGGTCCGCCCCTCGTCGTCATTGCCGGGATATCCGCCCAGAGGTGTCAGACCGTCGGGGCCGAAAGCGAGGTAACCCGCCTTCGCGGTGCGCCGCACGACATCCTCGATATAGGGGTTCAGACCCCGGTTCTCGTGGATCACCAGAACCGCCGGCAGCTTACCGGTCGCACCTGCCGGTTTCGCCATCAACCCCTTGATGCGCCCATGCCCCTCGGGGCTGTCATATTCTGCGATCATCGTCTCGATTGCGGGATCATCGGGCGCCACCTGCTGGGCCAGCGCATAATTGGGCTGCAGGCTTTCGAGCACCGCTGCGGCAGTCACGCCGGCGGCCACGTATTTCGTTGCGCCGGAGAGAAACTCCCGCTTGCTCATCTTCCCGTGTACATACCCGTCGTAAAGTTCCAGAAGGCGGGGGTCGAAATCAGAGGCTTTTTTGCGCTGCATATGTGAGGTCTCCACGAAAGCTGAAAAGGGAATACCGGCAGGCTAGCACGGCAATAGATTCGTCCAAAACCGGGCCACTGACCGCAGCTTCGGGATCTACCCCCGAGCGGACACCAGCCGAATATCTTTGACTCCCTGGGATATCGAACTACCGTAGGGAAACTGGCCACCTGCGTAGGGTCCGAACGCTACCTTTAAGACGCAGGATTTTTGGGCCGATGTGATATCGGGAGAGTATCACTTGGACGACGGAGAGTTCGGGGTCTTTGATCTCGAGATACTAGGGCGTTCCGATGCTGACTTGAGCCGTCTGGCCTCAAGATTGCCGCAGGATGCATCAGTGAGACTGGCGCGTGAGGTTGTCGCGCGGCTCAGTGCGCGTGCGCGGGCTGTCCCTCAATCTGCGGCGTTGCCCGATGACATCGATATTGAGGAATTGTGCATCGCGCTGCTGGCTGAAGATCAGCCCGACGCGGTGGGGATCATCCGGAAACTGGACGCCGCGGATCTTCCTAAAGAGCTCATATATCTGAACTATCTTGCTG
>JABDPP010000134.1 GCA_013042765.1 Litoreibacter sp. | reverse complement strand
GCGCCGATCTTGGCGAAGGACAGGTCATTTTGTTCCATGTCACGGCGAATGCCGAATGGTCGAGTTTGCCGCTCTCCGGCCTTTTCGTGCAGATGCTGGAACGTCTGGCTATCTCGACGCGGCCCGCCGTGATCTCCTCCGAGGATCTGGCTGGAACCACTTGGGTGCTTGAAGAGAAGATGGACGGGTTCGGACAGGTCCGCCGCTCCGATGTGGCCCCGGGCGTGAGGGGAGAGGTGATTGCCACGCGCAGCCTCGGCGCTGATTTGCCGCCCGGGCTCTATGCCGGGGGCGACCGGCGCATGGCGCTCAATGTGCTGGGTTCGGACGCGTCCCTTGACGCGATGAGCTGGCCCGCTGGGATCACCGTGGCGGGCATGGTCACGGCAGCGGAAACGCCACTTCAGGGGCTATTCCTTTTGGCCGCCCTGGCTCTTTTGATGGCCGATATCCTGATGTCTCTCCTGGTTGGTGGCCGCTTGCGTGGCCCACGCGGGGCGATTGCGGGCGCGATGGCCGTGGCCCTTTTGATACCGGCGCCGGAAGCGGCCGCACAGGAGGCGGATCTGCGCGCACTTGAAGCTACGGGCGAGGTTGTTCTGGCCTATGTGGAGACCGGCGATCCGCAGCTTGACGGGTTGTCGGAGGAGGGGCTGAGCGGCTTGTCGGTCAGTCTCACGCGGCGCACCTCGGTGGAACCCGCCGATCCGATTTCGGTCGATCTCGAAGCCGATGAACTGAGCTTCTATCCGCTCCTCTACTGGCCGGTCTCGACAACGCAACCGATCCCTTCGGCGCAGGCCTATCTGCGGCTGAACCGCTACCTGCGCACCGGCGGAATGATCGTTTTTGATACGCGCGATGCCAATATCGGCGGTTTCGGGTCATCGACGCCCACCGGGCGCAAGCTGCAACAGCTGGCCCGCCCGCTGGACATTCCCGCGCTCGAGCCGATCCCGAGCGACCATGTCCTGACGCGAACATTCTACCTGCTGCAGGATTTCCCGGGGCGCCATGCCGGCGCGGATATCTGGGTGGAGGCCGCGCCGCCCGATGCCGAACGGGTCGAGGGCTTGCCGTTCCGCAATCTCAATGACGGTGTCACGCCGGTCCTGATCGGCGGCAATGACTGGGCCGCGGCCTGGGCGCGCGATGCGGCGGGCAAGCCGCTTTATCCCGTTGGGCGCGGCTTTGGTGGTGAGCGGCAGCGCGAACTGGCGATCCGGTTCGGCGTGAATCTCGTGATGCATGTGCTGACCGGGAACTACAAATCCGATCAGGTCCATGTTCCGGCCCTGCTTGACCGGTTGGGGAATTGAGATGACCGGTGTGATCTTCGACCCACTGCTGCCAATAGCCGTCCTTGCCGTGGCTGTGGTCGTGATCGTTCTTTTGCTGGGCCTGTCGGTCTGGCGTGGCCTGTCGGGCTGGTGGTTGCGCGCGGGCGCGGCGCTGGTTTTGCTGATCGCGCTGGCCAACCCGTCCCTTCAGGACGAGGAACGCGAACCGCTGAGCGATATCGTCGTGATGGTGGTGGATGAAAGCGCGAGCCAGGCCCTGTCGGACCGGCGCTCGCAAACCGCCGAGGCTGCTGCGGAGCTCGAAAGGGAGATCGAAGCGCGGGGCATGGACCTGCGCAAGGTTGTTGTGCCCGACGGGGTGGGTGATGCCGGCACCGAGTTGATGACGGCTCTGAACGAAACGCTGGCCGAAGAGCCGCGCGCGCGGATCGCGGGCACGGTTCTGATCACCGACGGGCAACTCCATGATCTGCCCCGCGCGCCTGAGCTGAACGCGCCGCTTCATGTGCTTCTCACCGGGCGGGAGGGGGACTGGGACCGCCGCCTGATCGTACGCAACGCGCCTGCCTTTGCCATTCTGGGTGAGGAGATCACCCTGACCGTACGGGTCGAGGATCAGGGCGATGTGCCCGCGAATATCGGGTCGCAGGCCGAATTGAGCATCGCCATCGATGGCGGCGAGCCGAGTGAGTTCCGTGTGCCGGTGGGCGAGGATCTGGATCTGCCACTGACCCTGCCGCATGGCGGCATGAACGTGCTGCAGTTCCAGCTTGCCGTGGACGAGACCGAACTCACGGACCGCAACAATGCGGCTGTGGTTCAAATCAACGGCGTGCGCGACCGGCTGCGGGTGCTGCTGGTTTCCGGCGAGCCCCATGCCGGGGAGCGCACATGGCGCAACCTGCTGAAATCGGATTCAGCGGTAGATCTGGTCCATTTCACCATTCTGCGCCCGCCCGAAAAGCAGGACGGGGTACCGGTGGCGGAGCTTTCGCTGATCGCCTTTCCAACCCGTGAATTGTTCCTTGAGAAGGTCGACGAGTTCGATCTGATCATTTTTGACCGCTACAAGCGACGTGGCATTCTGCCGGCGCTCTATTTTGACAGTATCGGCTCCTACGTGGAGCAGGGTGGCGCCGTTCTGGTGGCCGCCGGGCCGGATTTTGCCAGCGCCGACAGTATTTCTCGCTCCCCGCTGGGCAAGGTGTTGCCCGCCACACCCACGGCGCGGGTCATGGAGCAGGGGTTCAAACCGCGCATCTCCGAATTGGGAGCGCGCCATCCCGTTACCGAGGGGCTGGAGGCGTTCAGCCCGCTGCCTGCCGGCGAGGACGGGCTGCCGGGTTGGGGCCGATGGATGCGGCAGATCGAGCTGGAAGCAGGGTCTGGCCAGGCCGTGATGAGCGGCATTGACGACAAACCACTGCTGGTCTTGGACCGGGTTGGCGAGGGGCGCGTGGCGCTTCTGGCCTCCGATCACGCCTGGCTGTGGCATCGCGGGTTTGAGGGTGGAGGTCCGCAGCTTGAGTTGTTGCGGCGGCTGGCGCACTGGATGATGAAGGAGCCGGACCTCGAGGAGGAGGCATTGACCGCCACGGCCGAGGGCCAGACCATGACGCTGACCCGGCGGACCCTCGACACCGAGATCGGGTCGGTGGACATTACCGCGCCGGATGGAACCCAGGACAGCGTCACGCTCGACGAAGTGTCCCCCGGCCGTTTCGTGACCACCTATGAGGGGGCGGTACCAGGGCTTTACCGCATCGCAGAGGGCACACGTGAGACGGTGATTGCCCTTGGGCAATCCGAGCCGAGCGAGTTCGTGGAAACGATTGCCAGCGGTACCAAGCTCGCATCCCTTGTGGAGGCCACGCGCGGAGGTGTTCTGGCGTTGGAGAACGGGGTTCCCGGCCTGCGGATGGTCGGCGAGGGGCGTAATGCAGCCGGCCGGGGATGGATCGGCCTGACGCCGCGCAACGCCTACCTGACCGTCAATGTCGTGGTGACGCCGCTGGTCTCGCCCTGGCTGTTTTTCCTTTTGGCGGCACTCCTGAGCGTCGCGGCCTGGATGCGCGAAGGACAGCGCTGAGCGGTCAGTTTCGGGAGCCTCCGGCGGGGATATTTTCCGGAGAAATGAAGCGGGATTATTCCACAGAGAGCGTGACCGTGCGATCCGACCAGCCATGTACGCTGTCATGGGCGCGAATGACCACGGAAGTGATGCCGTCCGGGATGGTTACGCCACTCAACGCACGGGTAAAGGGCTGTTCGTTTTCATGCGGATGGAGAAGCTTGCGGTAGCCCAGCTGGGTGCCATCCGGGGCGAGGACGGCCCAGCCATCGGCATAATGGTCCCAGCCGGTATCAGGATGGCGGATCGTGACTGTAAAACTCCAGGTGTCTCCCGACGGGCGGGCTGTCGCAGCCTCTATCCTTGCCTGATCCGCCAGGGCCGAACCCGGGAAAAGAAGAAGCAGGGGGAGCAGGATTTGTCTCATGGTGTTCTCGTATCATGGCTTCCCGGCTTAGCGGGATCACGATTTGGTGTGGGGGGCTCCTGCAGGATCGAGCGTGCATGGGAGGAAAACTCCCGCCGCCAGATCAACCCGGTGACGAAAGCGGTTGCGAGCAGAAGGGCCAGCGGGCCCAGAAGCCAGGCCAGCGTGCCAAGGGAAAAATAGATCGCGCGTAATCCGCGGTTGAAGTTCAGCGCGGCGCGGATGTTGATCTCGGCCGCCTGAGCGGCGCGCGGATAGGCCATCGGGTGGTCGATTTCATTGGGAACAGCCGCCATCATGACCGCACAATAGCCGAAGAGCCGGTTCGCCCAGACGAACTTCAGGAACCCGTTGGTCAGGAACAGGACCACAACCATCAGTTTGAGTTGCCAGATGAATGCGGGCACCTCCTCGAGTGTGAGATCAGCGGCGACCACCAGAAGTTGCTGGGAATTGCCCACCACTGCCAGCACACCTCCGATCGCAAGCATGCAGCCCGAGGCGAAAAAGGCAGTACCCTGCCGCAGGCTCGACAGCATCGTGGCGTCGAAAATCCTGGGGTCCCGTGTGACCAGTTCATGCATCCAGTCCCGGCGATATCCGGCCATGATCAGGGTGACCGATGGGTGGCGCTTGCCGGGGTGCTCAATCATCCAACCGAGGACGAGCCAGCTGATTGCAAGCAGGAAAAGTGCCCCCAGATCGTAGAGGGAGAGGAGGGAAAGGCGCTCAAGCAAGCTCATTGAGGGAGCCTAGGCCGGGATCGGGCAACGGAACAAGCCTTTGCTCCTGCGCTGGAGAATTCGTCTCCGCGTAGGGGTTTGTTACTTAGGTTTCAGAGTGGTCGAAATTGCGTGCTTGCGTAAACTTGAAATTGGTTATATTATTTTACCAATTACAGCGAAAGGACACTGTCTCATGGAAATGCCGGCCCCAGACGCCACTGTCATCGCCAAGAAGCCGCGGCTGGTCGCGCGCCTGCTTTCGGTCCTGCCGCGCGAGGCGGTGATCTTTGAAGAGGCTGAGACCCGCGCGTATGAATGTGACGCGTTGACTGCCTATAAGTGTCCGCCGCTCTGCGTTGTGTTGCCGGGCTCGACCGAAGAGGTCGCGGCCGTGCTCAAGATTTGTTCTGACGAGAATGTTCCCGTTGTGCCGCGCGGGGCAGGCACTTCGCTGGCGGGTGGCTCCTTGCCGACGGCAGACAGTGTCATCCTCGGCGTGGCGCGCCTGACCGAGGTGCTTGAGACCGATTATGACAACCGTTTCATCCGCGTTCAGACCGGGCGCACCAATCTCAGCGTGACGGGCGCGGTCGAGGAGAACGGGTTCTTCTATGCGCCGGACCCTTCCTCACAGCTGGCCTGTGCCATTGCCGGCAATATCGCGATGAATTCGGGCGGCGCACATTGTTTGAAATACGGGGTCACAACGAACAACCTGATGGGTGTCACCATGGTGATGATGGATGGCACTGTGATGGAGGTCGGGGGGGGCCATCTTGATGCAGCGGGCTATGACCTGCTTGGGTTGATCTGCGGCTCCGAAGGGCAGATGGGCATCGTCACAGAAGCCACCTTGCGGATTCTGCCCAAGCCAGAAGGCGCGCGGCCGGTTCTGATGGCTTTCGATGACAGCGAAGTTGCCGGCGCCTGTGTTGCCGACATCATCAAGGCGGGCGTGCTACCGGTAGCCATCGAGTTCATGGACCGGTTGTGTATCGAGACCTCGGACCAGTTTGCAAATGCCGGCTATCCCGATTGCGAGGCGCTGCTAATCGTGGAGGTCGAGGGCTCCGAGGCCGAGATCGACGAACAGCTGGGCGTGATCCTGCAGATTGCCCGCAAGCATGATCCGATCGAGTTGCGCGAGAGCAAAAGCCCGGAGGAGAGCGCCAAGATCTGGCTGGGCCGGAAATCGGCCTTCGGCGCAATCGGGCAGATTGGCGACTATATGTGCCTCGACGGCACGATCCCGGTCTCGGAACTGCCGTTCGTGCTGAAGCGGATTGGCGAGTTGAGCGAGCAATACGGGCTGCAGGTCGGAAATGTGTTTCATGCCGGTGATGGCAACATGCACCCACTGATCGTGTTTGATGCCAATAAGCCGGGGGATCTTGAACTATGTGAGGCCATGGGGGCCGACATCCTGCGGTTGTGTGTCGAGGCCGGGGGTTGCCTGACTGGCGAGCATGGTGTGGGCATCGAGAAACGCGATCTCATGGTCGACCAGTTCACGCCGGAAGATCTGGAGATTCAGATGAAGGTGAAGGACGTGTTCGATCCGGCCTGGCTTCTGAACCCCGCCAAGGTGTTTCCGCTGGCCGCGAGTGCGGCACGTCGCGCGGCCTGAGGGGCGCGGGGCATCGTTCCGCCTCCGGCGGGGATATTTTTCGAGAAATGAAGAGACTGCCATGATCACACCACGCACCGAGGCGGAGCTGTCGGACGCGATTTCGGGGGCCAAGGGGCCGCTGCGCATTATCGGTGGCGGCACGCGGCCTATCGGCAATCCCGTGACCGGCGAGGTGCTGAGCACTTCGGCGCTCACGGGGGTCGAGATCTATGAGCCGGGCGCCTTGACCTTGGTGGTCAAGGCGGGCACGCCGCTTGCGGAGGTCGAGGCCACGCTGGCGGCCGAGAACCAGCGTCTGCCCTTTGAGCCGATGGACCACCGTGCCGTTATGGGCTCGCAGGGAGAGCCCACAATCGGGGGTGTCGTGGCGGCGAATGTGTCGGGTCCGCGCCGGATCCAGGCCGGGGCCTGCCGGGACAGCCTGATTGGCGTGCGGTTCGTGGATGGGCAGGGTGCGGTTTTGAAAAACGGTGGCCGGGTGATGAAGAACGTGACCGGCTATGACCTCGTGAAGCTCATGGCTGGCAGCTATGGAACGCTAGGTGTTCTGAGCGAGGTCAGCTTCAAGCTTTTGCCAGGCGTGGCGACGACGGCTGCGCTTGTTCTGAAGGGGCTGGATGTGAGCCGTGCGGTCGGCGCAATGTCCAAGGCACTGGGTTCGCCCTACGAGGTATCGGGGGCGGCGCATGATCCCGAGGCAGAACGTACAACACTCAGGTTGGAGGGGTTCGAAGCCTCCGTCAGATATCGCGCGGAGCAACTGCGCACGCTGCTGTCGGAATTTGGCGAGGCCGAAATTATCGATGAGGGTGCGGTCGCACTTTGGTCGGATATCCGCGATGTGCGCGATCTTGCCGGTGAGCAAGGTGATCTGTGGCGCATTTCCGTGAAACCGTCGGACGGCCCGGCTGTTGCTGCTGCTCTGCCGGACGCCCGCCTGCGCATGGACTGGGGCGGCGGGCTGGTCTGGGCCTTATGCGCCGAGGGGCGTGATCTTCGCCCGGCGCTTTCGGAGATTTCGGGCCACGCGACGCTGTTGCGGGCCGGTCATGATACACGGGCGGCCATAGGAGCGTTCCCGCCCGAGCCGGCGCCTGTGGCGGCTGTCTCCAAAGGGCTTCGCGAGAAATTCGATCCGCGCGGCATACTCAACCCGGGCCTGATGGGGTAGATTACGATGCAAACGACTTTTACCCCCGAACAGCTGAAGAACCCGGGCACGCAGCGCGCGAATGAGATCCTGCGCACCTGTGTGCATTGCGGATTCTGCACCGCGACCTGTCCGACCTACCAGGTTCTGGGTGACGAGCTCGACAGTCCGCGCGGGCGGATCTACCTGATCAAGGATATGCTCGAAAACGAGCGTAAGCCCGACGCCAAGACGGTTAAGCATATTGACCGCTGCCTGTCCTGTCTGGCCTGTATGTCGACCTGCCCTTCAGGGGTGCATTACATGCATCTTGTCGATCATGCGCGTGAGTATATCGAAGAGAATTACGACCGTCCTTTCTCCGACCGGGCGCTGCGCTGGGTTCTCGCCCGAATCCTGCCCTATCCGATGCGCTTTCGTCTTGCGCTTCTGGCCGCCAAGATTGGCCGGCCTTTCGCAGGCCTGATGCCCGATGCACGCTTGAAGGCGATGCTGGAGATGGCGCCCAAGCACATTCCGCCGGTCAGCCGCAATGATGACCCACAGAGCTTTGCACCTGCGGTCGAGAAGAAAATGCGGGTCGCGCTGATGACCGGCTGCGCGCAGAAAGCGCTCAACACTGACATTAACGACGCCACGATCCGGCTTCTGACACGTCTGGGCTGTGAGGTTGTTGTGGCCAAGGGGCAGGGCTGCTGCGGGGCGCTGACCCATCACATGGGAAAATCCGATGAAAGCCATGCCACGGCCGCAAAAAACATCGAAGCGTGGAGCCGCGAGATGGACGGCGGCGGGCTTGATGCGATTGTCATCAATACCTCAGGATGTGGGACGACCGTGAAGGATTACGGCCATATGTTCCGCAACGAGGCGCTGGCTGAGAAGGCGGCGGCCGTGAGTGCGATTGCCATGGATGTCTCGGAAGTGCTGATGAAGCTTGACCTGCCCGAGGGTGCAGACAAGGACTTGAAGGTCGCCTATCACGCCGCCTGTTCTCTGCAGCACGGCCAGCAGATCAAGACGTACCCTAAGACGCTGCTAAAGAAGGCAGGGTTCACGGTTCTGGAGCCTGCCGATCCGCATCTGTGCTGTGGCTCGGCAGGGACATACAACCTGATGCAGCCGGAGATCTCAAAACAGCTCAAGGACCGCAAGGTGCGCACGCTGGAGGCGAAATCTCCCGATATCATCGCGGCGGGCAATATCGGGTGCATGATGCAGATCGGGTCGGGCACCGAGGTGCCGATCGTCCATACGGTCGAGTTGCTGGACTGGGCCACCGGGGGTCCGAAACCACCGGCTCTGAGCGAAGCGCCCCGTGTGCCCGACGTACCAATCCTGCGCTGAGGCCCTAATTTCGCCGCAACTCTCCGCTATTTCGGGGTCCGGAAAACGTCCCCGGAGGAGATATGCGGCGCCTGTTGGCCCTGATCACTGTCCTGACCACCAGTTTGGTGAGCATTTCCGCTCTCTGGGCGGAGGATAGCGCGCGCCTGCAGGCCCTCACGACACTTGATGAAACCAAGCAATGGCGCGGTGTCGGGCGCGTTGATCTTGGAGGACGCGGGTTCTGCACTGGCACCCTGATTGCGCCCGATCTCGTGCTGACCGCTGCGCATTGTTTTTTCGACAAGCACAGCGGGGCGCGGTTGCCGGAGCGCGAGATCGAATTCCTGGCGGGGCTGCGTGGCGGACGCGCCTCGGCCTATCGCAATGTCAAACGCGCAATATTGCATCCCGACTATATCTACTCATCTTCGGACGACATGAACCGGGTGGCCGCCGATCTGGCCCTGATCGAGCTTGATCGCCCGATCCGAAACTTCGCAATCAAACCTTTCGAGACGACCCTGAACGCGCGGCTTGGTCAGCAGGTACAGGTGGTTTCCTATGCGATGGACCGGGCCGAGGCACCCAGCATTCAGGAGACCTGCCACATCATCGGAGGGCGGCGCGGGGTCTATGTGACTTCCTGTGATGTAGATTTCGGGGCTTCCGGAGCACCTGTTTTCGTGTTCGAGAACGGGCGGCCACGCGTGATGTCGGTGGTCTCTGCCAAAGCCGAATGGAACTCCGGCAAGGTGGCGATTGCGGCAGGTCTGAAAGACCGGCTTGATGTCCTGATGGAGAAGCGGTCGCAAAGCGATGGTGTCTTCCGCCGCTCGAACGTGAAACCGCGCAAATTGTCTCTTGGATCTGCGCGGGCCGAAACCGGAGCCCTGTTTCTCAAGCCCTGATCGTTTCCGACCTTTGGCAGGTCTTGAAACCTGACCGGGGATCTCCCAGATAAAAATGGTCCGGGTGCCGCTTCAGGGTCCGGGCGTTCTCAACAAGCAGCCTGTCCGAAGAGGGAGGGCTGTGCCAACGCAACATTGCTTTTTCGAAAGGATGACAGCATGCGACCTTATGATTTTTCCCCACTTTACCGTGCAACCGTAGGTTTTGACCGCGTTACGGACCTGATGGACCGGGTTCTGGCCAGCGAGGTCAACCATTCCACCTACCCGCCCTACAATATCGAGAAGACCGGCGAGGACAGCTACCGCATTTCCGTGGCTGTTGCAGGGTTCTCCGAGGCGGATCTGACCGTTGAGCAGCGCGAGAATGCGCTGGTGATTGCTGCCTCCAAGGCGGACGAGGGCGAGGAGCGAACCTATCTTCACCGCGGTATCGCCACACGGGCCTTTGAGAAGCGGTTCCACCTTGCTGATCATGTGCGCGTGAGCGGTGCTGCCCATATCGACGGTATGCTTCACGTCGATCTCGTGCGCGAGGTGCCCGAAGCGCTGAAGCCGCGCCAGATCGAGATCGCCAAGGGCGACCGGATCGAAGGTAAGGCCATCGAGGCCTGAGCCGTCGGATAATCCCGAAATCTACAGCGCGTCCCTGCCGGGGCGCGCTTTTCTTTTGCGTGTTGTGCAAGCGGTTGAGGGCGGACGGGGCTCTGCCCCGGACCCCGGGATATTTCACCCAAGCAGAAGCCGGGAGGTTCTGCGCACACACTCTGGACCCTTGCGGGAGAGGTCTCTATAAGCGGGGCGATGATGCAAGGTTTCGATACTATCATTCGAATTACAATCCCGGCGCTCTGATCTGATGAGACGCCGGGCAAAGGTGTTTGCGCTGTCGCACCGCCCCATACCCCTCCGAGACCACTCCCGAAATACTGAGCAAGGACGCCCGATATGTGCGCCGACACACCCCAGACGAAACCCGATTACAAGACAACGCTGAACCTGCCGCAGACGAGCTTTCCGATGCGCGCGGGTCTGCCAAAGCGCGAGCCGGAATGGCTGGAGAAATGGGCGCGGATCGGTGTCTACAGCCGGTTGCGCGAAAAGGAAGGCCGGACCAGCTTTACGCTGCATGACGGCCCGCCCTATGCAAATGGTCATCTCCATATCGGGCACGCGCTGAACAAGATCCTGAAGGATATGGTGGTACGCTCCCAGCAGATGATGGGCCATGATGCGCGTTATATTCCGGGTTGGGACTGCCACGGCTTGCCGATCGAGTGGAAGATCGAGGAGCAATACCGCGCTAAGGGGCGCAACAAGGATGACGTGGACATCGTCGATTTCCGCCAGGAATGCCGGAAGTTCGCGGAAGGCTGGGTCGATATCCAGCGCGACGAGTTCAAGCGCCTTGGCGTGACGGGCAATTGGGAAGATCCCTATCTGACGATGGATTTCCATGCCGAGCGGGTCATCGCCGAGGAATTCCAGAAGTTCCTGATGAACGGGACGCTGTATCAGGGTTCAAAACCCGTGATGTGGTCGCCCGTGGAACAGACCGCGCTGGCCGAGGCTGAGGTCGAGTATCACGACAAGGAAAGTTTCACTGTCTGGGTGAAGTTCCGTGTGGTCAACACTGGCGACGCAACGCTGGACGATGCTCATGTGGTGATCTGGACGACGACGCCCTGGACGATGCCCTCCAACAAGGCGGTGGTCTATGGCGAGGATATCTCCTACGGGCTTTACGAGGTTACCGGGCGTCCCGAGGAATGCTGGGCCAGGATCGGGGACCGCTATATCCTTTCGGACAAGCTTGCGGCGGATGTCCTGGGCCGCGCGCGCCTGGACGAGACGATGTACCGTCGGCTTTGCGATGTCTCCCAGGACGATCTGGCGAAGATCCAGCTGACGCATCCGCTGGCCGGGGCCGAGGGCGGCGAGGGCGAGTGGGACGATATCCGCGATTTCCGCGCGGCTGATTTTGTGACCGACGAGGAAGGCACCGGCTTTGTGCATTGCGCGCCCTCGCACGGGATGGAGGAGTTCGAGCTTTATCGCGATCTCGGCATGCTCGAGCAGGTGATCACCTATAACGTCATGGAGGACGGACGGTTCCGCGATGATCTGCCCTTCTTTGGCGGCAAGGCGATCCTCAAACCCAACGGCAAGGAGGGCAATGCGAACTCTGCCATCATAGCCAAGCTGATCGAGGTGGGCGGGCTTCTGGCCCGCGGCAAGATCAAGCACAGCTACCCGCATAGCTGGCGCTCGAAAGCGCCGGTGATCTACCGCAACACGCCGCAATGGTTTGCTGCAATCGACAAGCCGGTCGGCGACGGGCAGGACACCTATGGCAAGACGATCCGTGAGCGGGCCTTGCGCAGCATTGACGAGCTGGTGACCTGGACGCCGAAAACCGGGCGCAACCGGCTCTACTCGATGATCGAAGCGCGGCCTGACTGGGTCTTGTCGCGGCAGCGCGCCTGGGGCGTTCCGCTGACCTGTTTCGTCAAAAAAGGGGCTTTGCCGACCGACGCGGATTACCTGCTGCGCGACGACGCGGTCAACGCCCGCATTCTGGAGGCCTTCGAGGCCGAGGGCGCGGATGCGTGGTACAAGGACGGCGCCAAGGAGCGCTTCCTCGGCAATGACCATGCCGCCGACGACTATGAGCAGGTGTTCGATATTCTCGACGTCTGGTTTGATTCCGGATCAACCCACGCCTTCGTTCTGCGTGACCGGGAGGACGGCTCCGACGACGGGCTGGCCGATCTTTATCTTGAAGGCACCGACCAGCATCGCGGCTGGTTCCATTCCTCGATGCTGCAAAGCTGCGGCACCCAGGGGCGTGCGCCTTATCGCGGTGTGCTGACGCATGGCTTCACGCTGGACGAGAAGGGCGTGAAGATGTCCAAGTCGCTGGGCAACATCATCGCGCCGGATCAGGTGGTCAAACAATATGGCGCCGATATCCTGCGGCTTTGGGTGGCGCAGACCGATTACAGCAATGACCAGCGGATCGGGCCGGAAATCCTGAAAGGCACGGCGGACAGCTACCGGCGCTTGCGCAACACGATGCGTTTCATGCTGGGTTCCCTGTCGGCCTTCACGCCGGAGGATCGGGTGGACCCTGCCGATATGCCCGAGCTCGAGCGCTGGGTGCTGCACCGGTTGGCGGAGCTTGATGAGGCGGTGCGCGAGGGCTACGCCAAATACGATTTCCAGGGCGTGTTTCAGGCCATCTTCACCTTTGCAACGGTCGAGCTTTCTGCCTTCTACTTCGACATTCGCAAGGACGCGCTCTACTGCGACGGCGATACCCAGCGGCGTCGCGCTGCTCGCACCGTGCTGGATTTGCTGTTCCATCGCCTGACCACATGGCTGGCACCGGTGCTGGTGTTCACCATGGAAGAGGTCTGGCTGGAGCGCTTCCCGGGTGAGGACAGTTCTATTCACCTGACCGATATTCCTCAAACGCCGGCGGAGTGGCGCGACAAAGACCTTGCCACCAAGTGGGCGCAGCTGCGCCGCGTGCGCCGCGTCGTGACCGGTGCGCTGGAACTCCAGCGTCAGGAGAAGGTGATCGGGGCCTCGCTGGAGGCTGCACCGACAGTGTTTGTCGATGCCGAGACCGCAGAAC
>JABDPP010000347.1 GCA_013042765.1 Litoreibacter sp. | reverse complement strand
AGTCTGCTCAAATCGTCGCCGTTGCGATCGGCGTGGCGCAGGATGATCAATCTGGTGTTCGCGGGCATGGAGACCGCACCGACTCTTGCACAGGCTGCAGCCAGGGCCGCGGTTGAAAGGAAGATGAAGTTCCGGCGATCTATCATGCAGGTATTCCCGTTTGAAATGGAAGCTATCGTCACGATAGGGGCGCTTCGGTTTTCAGTCCAGATTCGTTGGCACGAGGCCCCTAGGCCGCCAGTTCCACCCAGACTGGCACGTGGTCTGAAGGTTTTTCGCGGCCGCGGATCTCCGCGTCGATCTGGCAGTCAACCAGCAGATCCGCGCATTGCGGGGTCAGTAGGAAATGGTCGATCCGGATACCGTCATTGCGGTTCCATGCACCGGCCTGGTAATCCCAGAAGCTGTAATGCTCGGGCGCCTGAGTGCGGGCGCGGAACGCTTCGGTGAAACCGAGATTGACGATCTTACGGAACGCGGCCCTGCTTTCGGGCCGAAACAGCGCGTCGTCGCGCCAGGCATCGGGGCGCTTGGCGTCCTCGGGCTGAGGGATGATGTTGTAATCTCCTGCCATGAGAGCCGGCGTTTCGTCATCCAAGAGAGCCTGTGCGCGGGCGTGAAGCCGTTCCATCCACGCCAGCTTGTAGTCGTATTTCAGGCCTGGCGCCGGGTTTCCGTTGGGCAGGTAAAGCCCGCAAAGCCGGATCGCATTATTCTCACCCATGACTGTGGCTTCAATCCAGCGGGCTTGCTCGTCCGTTTCGTCGCCGGGCAGGCCGCGGGTGACGTCTTCTAGGGGCAATTTCGACAGGATCGCGACGCCGTTGAAGCTCTTTTGGCCGTGGGTTTCGACATTGTAGCCCTTGTCCTCGAAATGCTCGCGTGGAAAGGCTTCGTCCATCGACTTGATTTCCTGGAGCAGCGCAACGTCGGGCTGGGCCTCGTCGAGCCAGTCACTCAGCGCGTTGATCCGCGCTTTGATGCCGTTGATGTTGAACGTCGCGATTTTCATAAGCGGCCCCCGGATGCTGGCTTGTTATCGCGCAGCAGATCGGGTGACACAAGCGCGATCAGGCCACTCGAGATTGGGCAAACTCATAGCGGGCGGCTTTCAGCCAGAGCGCATCGATACCGCGCAGAGCCGCGGCATCAAACTCGTCTTCATGCTCCCAGTAACGGCCCGAGGGCACCATGTATCCCAGCTCGGTTTCGCGTTGGCGCGCAAGCCCTGCGATATCGTTGTCGTAATAGTCCGGCGCCGGGACCATATGCGCAAGTTCGTTGACGCGACTCCGCGGATAAACCAGCCGGCTTTTGTCCGAAGACAGGTTCACGACTGCGCAATCCTGGATGGCGGCGAAGATCATCAGTCGAGCTGACTTGGCTTCGATCGACTGAAGCGTGATGTCGGGACGTAGCGGATCGGCTGTTCCGGTTCCGTAGAAATGAGTATTACCTGCAGTCGGGTAGACCATGTCGCAGCCCAGAAAGGCGAGGGCGGAGGGCTTCAGGCTGGCCAGCGCCCAATAGGCTGCGGTGAAAGCCATGGTGCCGCCAGCATAGATGAACCCGCCATATTGGTTCTGTGCAGGAACATATTCATCGGCCGTGGTGATTTTCTGGTTCGTTGTGAGCGTGGCAGGCCTGCGCTCTTCTGGGAAATCTTCCGGGTGGATCATCTCGTCCCAGTCGGGTCGCACCGCCCAAGCGTTGTTTATAACGAGGATGTGGTCAAACACCGAGAGATCCCAGTCCCGCGCCTGAATGACATTTGGGCCACTTCCGAGAATCAAAACAGATTTCATATTAGTCACCGTTTTTTCCTGTTCTCGCAGAAATAAGGCGCAGACTTTGGAAGGCGAGAAATTTTTTCACGGACTGATTTCGGGGAATTCCAGAAAAACAGAATTCAAAACCAGAAGGTTACCCGTTTTCAGGCAATTGTCGCATAAATGTCATGGGCGAACGCATAAGTTTTGCGTTATAATGATCCTCGGTGGGGGTAACGAGTTTGGCGACGGGCATGACAATGCCTGTCGCTTTTTTCTGGGGGGCTGCGAGTTTCAGGCACTGCCTGAGCAGACAGGTCCGATTGACCGAAAATATGCCGCTGGATGCTTTGAAGCTTTACATCGAAAAGCTGGTGCCACAGCCGCATGAACTGGTGGCGTTGGGGTTGTCGATGACGAAACGCGCGCCGATCAGTTCTTCGGTGAAATCAATGACTGCATTTTCCAGAAACGGTAGTGAAACACTGTCGAAGATTACTTTCTCGCCATCCTTTTCCAGCACAAGGTCGTCTCCGTCCACGTCATCGAGTTTGATTTCGTACTGAAATCCCGAGCATCCGCCGCCTTCCACGGCCACGCGCAGGGCCTGACCTTGCTGGCCCGCGCCGATTTCGGCCAGGCGCGCAAAGGCGCGGTCGGTGACTTTAGGAGGGAGGGCGAGGTCCATGGTGATTTATCCGTCTCGAAACTTCTATCCGTGTAATATAAGGAGGGATCGGGACCGGGACAAGAATGGGCAGTGATATGGCGCTCGCGATATATGCTTGCGATCCAAAGGAGAGCCGGGGGCGGCTCTATCCGGAGGAAGAGAGCGCATTTCGGTCGTGTTTTCAAAGAGATCGCGACAGGATCATCCATGCCAGCGCGTTTCGCAGGCTCAAGCACAAGACGCAGGTCTTCATCGAGCACGAAGGTGATTATTTCCGTACACGGCTGACCCATTCGATCGAGGTGGCGCAGGTCGCGCGCACGATCTCGGGCGTGCTGGGGCTGAACTCCGAATTGACCGAGGCCGTGGCACTGGCCCATGATCTGGGTCACCCGCCTTTCGGGCATACGGGTGAAGATGCGCTCAACGTGCTCATGGAGCCCTATGGTGGGTTCGATCACAATGCGCAGGCTCTAAAAATCGTCACTTCACTGGAGCGCCACTACGCCGATTGGGACGGGCTCAACCTGACTTGGGAGTGCCTTGAGGGGATCGCCAAGCATAATGGTCCGGTAACCGGAGAGTTGCCCTTCGCATTGGCCGATTACACGGCGCGGCACGATCTGGAACTTGAGACCTTCGCCAGCGCAGAGGCGCAGGTCGCAGCCCTTGCCGACGACATCGCCTATAACAACCACGACTTGCATGACGGGCTTCGGGCGGGCTTGTTCTCGACCGATGAACTGATTGAGTTGCCGATCCTGCAGGACTGTTTCGGAGAGGTCGACAAGCGCTATCCGGGGCTCGACCCTGATCGTCGCCACCACGAGGCGCTGCGCCGGTTTTTCGGGGTGCTCGTGGAAGACGTGATTGACGTATCAAAATCACGTCTGGCCGAACTCGCGCCTGGCTCGGTCTCCGACATCCGCATGGCCGGGCGAAGCGTGGTACAGTTCACGCCTGGTCTGTGGGGCGACCTGACCGTAGTTCGGAAATTCCTGTTTACCCGGATGTATCGTGCCCCGTCCGTCGTAGAGATGCGCAAGCAGGTCACGAAGGTGGTTATGGAGCTGTTTCCGCTCTTCATGGAGAACCCCGACTTGCTACCGGACAGGTGGCACAAGGACGTGGAGGCTGCGACGGGTGA
Source organism: Litoreibacter sp. (assembly GCA_013042765.1). Taxonomy (GTDB): domain Bacteria; phylum Pseudomonadota; class Alphaproteobacteria; order Rhodobacterales; family Rhodobacteraceae; genus Litoreibacter. Next base: position 4,075 of record JABDPP010000347.1, on the reverse strand, counting down.
GGTTGCCCTCGCTCGGATTGTTGCGGATTATATTGCCGGAATGACGGATCGTTTCGCATTGCAGGAACATGCGCGACTGTTGACTGAGAAAAGCTGAAATTGCGCCCGCCTTGAGCGTTCCCGAAAGGACGCCAATGCATGAATTGGGCATTGACGGGGCTGGACGCCCACGTGCGGCGTGGTAAACCGCCCTGAATCTGTTGAGGAACCCCGGAAGATGAACTTGTTTGTTGAAATTCGGAGCGCCGTGATCGGGGCGTTGGATGCGATGGTGGCGGAAGGGGACCTGCCAGAGGAGCTCGACTTCGCCAATGTGGCTGTCGAGCCGCCGCGTGATGCGGCGCATGGCGACATGGCCACCAACGCTGCGATGGTGCTGGCCAAGGCCGCTCGAATGAAGCCGCGCGACATTGCCGATGCGCTTGCCAGTCGTCTGACGGCCGATGACCGGATCGAGATTGCGGAAGTGGCGGGGCCGGGTTTTCTGAACCTGCGTCTGGCGCCTGCGGTCTGGATGGGTGTCGTTCGGGCCGCGCTATCGGACGATGTCGCCTATGGCCGTTCTCAGATGGGGCAGGGCGCCCGCGTGAACGTCGAATATGTCTCCGCCAACCCGACGGGGCCGCTGCATGTCGGGCATACCCGTGGCGCCGTGTTCGGAGATGCGTTGGCAAAGCTGCTGTCATATGCGGGTCATGACGTCACCAAGGAATACTACATCAATGACGGCGGAGCACAGGTCAACGTGCTCGCGCGCTCGGTCTACCTGCGCTACCTCGAGGCGCTGGGCCAGGACGTGGCGTTTGAAGATGGCACTTACCCGGGCGATTACCTGATCCCCGTAGGCGAAGAGCTCGCGGATATTTACGGTGATCGCTACTTCGGAAAAAGCGAGGACGCATGGCTGGCGGAATTCCGCGAGTTCGCCATCGAGGCGATGATGAAGCTGATCCGCGATGATCTGGCGGCGCTGGGCGTTGAGATGGACGTGTTCTTCAGCGAGAAATCTCTCTACGGGACTGGTCGGATCGAAGCGGCGCTGGACGCGCTCGACAGCAAGGGGCTGATCTACGAGGGCGTGCTGGAGCCGCCCAAGGGCAAGAAGCCCGAGGATTGGGAGCCACGCGAGCAGACGCTGTTCCGCTCCTCCGCCCATGGCGACGATGTCGACCGGCCGGTGAAGAAATCTGACGGCTCCTGGACCTATTTCGCGCCGGATATCGCCTATCACTACGACAAGGTTGAACGCGGCTTCGATGCGCTGATCGACGTTTTCGGAGCCGATCATGGAGGTTACGTGAAGCGGATGAAGGCAGCGGTCTCTGCCTTGTCAGACGGGCAGGTGCCGCTTGATATCAAGCTGACCCAGCTGGTACGCCTGTTCAAGGATGGCGCGCCCTTCAAGATGTCGAAGCGCGCTGGCACGTTCGTCACGCTGCGCGATGTTGTCGATCTCGTTGGCCCTGACGTGACCCGTTTTGTGATGTTGACCCGCAAGAACGACGCGCCGCTCGATTTCGACTTCGACAAAGTGCTTGAGCAGTCCAAAGATAACCCGGTTTTCTACGTTCAGTACGCCCATGCAAGGGTCTGTTCGGTGCTGCGAAAAGCGGAGGAAGCCGGCATTGTGGCTGACGATGAAACGCTGGCTAAGGCGGACCTTAGCGCCAATGCCGATGAGGCTGAGCTGGCGCTCGCTCGCAAGCTGGCAGAATGGCCTCGCCTTGTGGAGATTGCTGCGCGCACCCATGAGCCGCATCGCGTCGCCTTCTATCTTTATGAACTCGCAGGAGATTTCCACGCCCTGTGGAATCGCGGGAATGACCGTCCCGAACTGCGCTTCATCCAGGACGATCCGGCCACGTCTCAGGCGAAAATTGCCCTCGCCCGGTCCGTGGCGATTGTTATTTCCGCCGGTCTTGGTATTCTGGGGGTAACTCCGGTCTCGGAAATGCGCTGACATTCAACGATCTGCGTGAGGCCGGCGGTTAAGAGCAGGCGTATAGACCACCCGGCATTCAAGCCGGGGGCAGAGAGGCGAAAACATGGCTGACGTGGAATTCGACACGAGAGCTGCGCATGGCACACCGGCAGACGGTGGCCTGACCAGCGGTATTATTCATTGGTTTGGGGCATTGAGCTCGATTGCGCTCATCGCGGGGCTGGCGATCTGGGGGTATGAGCTGACGGTGCGCGATGCCGGAAGTGTACCGGTGGTTAAGGCTCTGGAAGGTCCATCCCGGGTGCAACCTGAGGATCCGGGCGGACAACTGGCGTCCCATCAGGGTCTTGCCGTCAACAATGTCCAGTCCGAGGGTGAGGCCGAAGGGCCTGCGCCACAGATCGTATTGGCGCCCTCTCCCGTTGATCTGGCACAATCCGATATCATCGTCGGTGCAGCGCCTGCGCCCGAGCTCGGCGCAAGCAGCGCCGCGGCCCTGAACAATGAAATCCGCACGGAACCGATCGGAACGCTGAATGCTGCCCTCGCCGACGCGAAACAGCCAAAGGCGCCCGCAATCGTCGCGCCGGAACCGATTGACCTCGGTGCCGCAGCTGCGCCCGCGGTTGCAGCCGAGCCGGCGCCAATGGAAGCCATCGCGCTTTCCGTGCGGGGCGTGAATGCCTCTCCCAGACCCGGTTTGCGCCCGCAAGTGGCGCAGGTGCGCTTCGACCAGTCGGAAGCGGTTTCAGCGGCCGTTGCCTCGGCGCTGGGCCTGTCTTCGGTCGATCTTGATCCAGGTTCACTGGAGCCGGGCACGCGCCTTGTGCAGCTGGGGGCCTACGACAGCCGCGAAGAGGCGGTCGCGGCCTGGGACAAGATCGCGCTCCAGTTCGACGACTACATGGATGACAAAAAGCGCGTTGTTCAGGAAACACAGAGCGGCGGGCGCAGCTTCTTCCGCCTGCGCGCAGCCGGTTTTGACGGGCTGAGTTCATCTCGCAGGTTCTGTGCGGTGCTTGTCGCTGAAGGCGCGGGTTGTATCCCGATCCTGTCGCGCTGAATGGCGTCCGGCGCCTATATTTTCGGGTGCGCGAGACCTCAGCTTAAACAGCAGGAACGCGAGTTCTTTTCCCAAAGCCAGCCTTGGGGTTTCATTCTCTTTGCCCGCAATATCGAGAATCCGGGCCAACTTTCGCGGCTGACTTCCGATCTGCGGGATGCGGTGGGCTGGCAGGCGCCTGTCCTAATTGATCAGGAGGGCGGTCGGGTGCAGCGCATGCGCGCGCCGCATTGGCGTGAGTATCTGCCCGCGCTCGATCAGATCGCGGCCACCGGAGACGCTGCCGTACGCGGCATGTACCTGCGCAATCGTCTCATTGCTCAAGAGCTTTTTGATGTTGGAATCGATGTAAACTGCGCCCCGCTTGCCGACCTGATCTGGCCGGAGAGCCATCCGGTGCTGCGCAATCGCTGTTACGGAAGCGACGTGAAAACCGTGGTGGAGCTATGCCGTGCCACGGCGCAGGGCCTTCAGGAGGGCGGCGTGCTGCCGGTGCTCAAGCATATTCCCGGTTACGGCCGCGCGGTGGCTGACGGCCACAAGGCTTTGCCTGTGGTAGATGTGCCGCGGGACGTGCTCGAAGCGCATGATTTCGCGCCGTTCCGTGCGCTCAATGACATGGCGATGGGGATGACGGCACATATCGTCTTTCCCTGCCTCGATGACAGACCCGCAACGACCTCTCCCGGCGCAATGCGCATGATCCGCGAAGAGATCGGCTTTGACGGTTTGATCATGACCGATGACATCTCGATGGAGGCGCTTTCAGGCACCGTGGACAGCCGCGCTCGGGCTGCGCTCGACGCGGGTTGTGACCTGGTCTTGCACTGCAATGGCGATTTGGATGAGATGCGCGCTGTTGCCGGGGTGTGTGGCCCACAGGACGCGGCCGCGCAGCGCCGGGCGGGAGCCGCGCTTTCGCGGCGTTCAGAGCCAACAGAGATTGACATTCCCGCCCTCGAGGCCGAACTTCACAGCTTGATAACCGGGTAGACCATGGCTCACGACGCCGCAAATGACGACTGGGAGACTGACGAGGTTCAGGCGCGGCTGGATGCCGAGGCTCTGAT
>JABDPP010000344.1 GCA_013042765.1 Litoreibacter sp. | reverse complement strand
GCCGCGTGGAGCGCGAAGCTCGTGCCGTCCGGGGCGCGCTCAGACACCGGCGGGATTGTCCACGTCTCGGCCCATGTCCTTGAGGTCCTCGTAGCGATTTCCGATCCGGTGGTGCGGGTGCCCGCCGACAGAGGCACCCAGCGCCACGATGATCTCGTCCTCGGCGGGCGCATCGGGGACACTCAGATGGATCGTCTGGTAATGCGAGCGCAGCCCGCCATCATCCTTGTGCATCAGCGGAATGACAAGCGACGTGCCCGCCGCACCCCGGGTGTTGGAAAACGCCAGGTAGGACTTGGCGTTGATCGCCTCGCGGAACTGGTTGCCGAAATGCAGCGTGTGGGTCATCGCCTGCGCGTGCTCCAGTTCGCCGCCCATCCCCACGACCGAGGCCTTGCCGCAGCCTTCCAGCGCGTCACCGGTGACATCAAGGATCATGCCGGTCAGTAATGTGCCGATCTCAGGCGCGATCTCCTGGATCTCGGGGCGCAGGTTTTCGACGAACCCGCGGCCGAACCACGGGTTCCTGATGATGACCAGCGCACAGACGAGCCGGGTCGGGACCGGCACCGGCCGGCCGCCCTCCTCATGGGTGGTCTGGATGTTCATCAGGGTGCGGCGGATCTGGGCAGGCATGGAAGGGTCCGATCAGTTGAATTCTGGCAGGATCTGGTCGATGAAGAGCTGCAGGGAGCGTTTCTGCTGCTCCATCCCCAGCCCCATCGAGGCGTAGTAGATGAAGGCGTCAACACCGATTGCTTCATATTTGCGGAGCTTTTCGGTGACTTCTCCGGGCGTGCCGAAGAGCAGGTTTTCCTCCAGCATGGCGGGATCGACGCGCACATTGCCTTCCAGCTCTTCGAGCGGCACCTTGTCGGGGAAGCCGTTCACCACGTCGCCCTTCTTCATCATCAGGTTGCCGAACTGGCCCAGCACGTTGCGGATTGCCGACAGGGCTGCGGCCCGGTCGGCCTCGCTGTCATAAACGCAGGAATGGCGCATCATGGCGAAAGTGCCGTCCCAGTTGCCCCCGGCCTTGGCGATCGCCTCGTCGAGCTGGGCCTTGTATTTCTCGGCCTCTGCGAAGGGCATGGTGAGCGGCCAGCTCATCACGTTGCAGTCATTCGCAACCGCGTAATCGAACGTGATGGGCGAGCGCGCGGCGACCCAGAACGGCACCTCATCCTGCGCCGGTTTGGGGCAGGACGTGGCCTTGGGAAACTGCCAGTATTCGCCGTCATGGGTGACGTCGCCCTTCCACAACTCGCGGATCAGCGGCAGCATTTCCTGCATGTAGCGGTAGCTGTCCTTCTGATCGAGCCCCGGTTTCATGCGGTCGAACTCGCGCTGGTAGGCGCCCGAGCCGAGGCCGAACTCGAGCCGCCCGCCCGAAATCAGGTCACACAGCGCCGCCTCGCCCGCGATGTTGATCGGGTGCCAGTAGGCCGCGTTGGCCACGCTGCAGCCAAGGCGGATGTTTTCCGTCTCGCCGGCCCACCATGTCATGATCTGGAACGGGTTTGGCGCGATGGTCATCTCCAGCGCGTGATGCTCGGCGGCCCAGGCCACCTCGAACCCGGCCTTGTCAGCCATTTGCACCATCTCGACCGTGTGATCGCGGATCGCGGCCATGTCGGCGGTGTCGTCCATCCGCTCAAGGTTGATTGCCAGGTGGAATTTCATGCTCTCCTCCTCCTTGTCAGCGGGGCTGGAACGGGCTGGCCAGCGGGTCGTCGGACATGTTCATCCAGACGGTCTTGGGCCGTGTGTAATCATAGATCGCCTGAAAACCGCTCTCGCGGCCGTAGCCACTGGTTTTCATGCCGCCGAACTCAGCGATGGGAGAGATCGCGCGGTAGGTGTTGACCCAGACGATCCCGGCGCGGACGCGCTTGGCCATGCGAAGCGAGCGGGCGCTGTCGCGGGTGAAGATACCGGCGGCAAGGCCGTGCTTGGTGTCATTGGCCAGCGCCACGACCTCGTCCTCGGTGCGGAATCGCTGCACGCTGAGCACCGGGCCGAACAGTTCAGTGTCGACGATGGTCATGTCCTGACGCGGGCAGTCAATGATCGTGGGCTGGAAGAAAAGCCCGTCGCCGGGTGGCCGCGCGCCGCCGCACAGGACGGTGCCGCCTTCCGCGCGGGCCTGTTCCACCTGTGCCTCGATATGATCGAGCTGGCCCTGCGTGCAGAGGGGGCCCATTTCGGTGGCGTCCTCCTGCGGATCGCCAATCCGGATCTGGCTTGCGATGGCGACCATCTTTTCGAGAAAGGCATCGGCAATATCCTCCTGCAGGTAGAGCCGCGAGCCTGCCACGCAGCTTTGGCCCGTGGCCGCGAAAATCCCTGCGACCGAGCCGTTGACCGCGCTTTCGATATTGGCGTCGTCAAAGACGATGAACGGGGATTTGCCGCCCAGCTCCAGCGAGACTTCTGCGAAATTCTCCGCCGTGTTGCGGATCACATGGCCGGCGGAGACCGGACCGCCGGTGAACGAAACCCGCGCCACGAGCGGGTGCGAGGTCAGCACCTTGCCGCAGGGATCGCCATGACCGGTGACGATATTGACCACCCCGTCGGGAAACCCCGCCTTGGCGATCAGCCGCGCGAAGTCGAGTACCGGCGCGGAGGCGTGTTCGGAGGCTTTCAGGACCACCGTATTGCCCGCCGCAAGCGCGGGGCCGAGTTTCACGGCACTCAGGAAAAGTTGCGAGTTCCACGGCACCACGGCCGCGACCACGCCCAACGGCTCGCGATCGGTGAAGACGAACATGTCGGGTTTGTCGATCGGCAGCGTCTCGCCGCTGATCTTGTCGGCAGCCCCGGCGTAGAAGTGGAAGAACTCGGCGATATAGGTCGCCTGCCACTTGGTTTCCTTGAACATCTTGCCGGTGTCGCGGGTCTCGATCCGGCCCAAATCCTCGGAGGCCTCGGCCAGCAGATCGCCCAGACGGCGCAGGCATTTGCCGCGCTCGGTCGGGGTCATCGCACCCCAGGGACCGCTCAGCGCGCGGTCGGCCGCCGCCACGGCG
>JABDPP010000341.1 GCA_013042765.1 Litoreibacter sp. | reverse complement strand
TGTCTGGCCTTGTCATAGACGAAGCCGAGGCGCTCCCATCGAGCAGCGCGTATCGGTCACGGTTCGGGAGCCTGCTCCGCGTCTACCAGCTGGTCGGTTTCAAGCCGGATCGGGACTACAGATACATCGAGATCAATCGTCGCCTGCGCGAACTCCATCCGGATATTGTCGCCGAGACAATTGCTGGCATCGAAGCCATGGGCGGCAAAGTAGAACGACATCCCCAAACAGACCTGCTCACCATCAACGACGAAATTTCTGCGTCGCTCGTGATCGTCCGTTGCAGCGAAACCAATGCGGGCTCTCTCCGTTGGAACATCCGCTTCGACATGAGCCTCAAGCCCGAAATCACGATCGCCGTTCGCATGGATCGACCAAACCATCGGCCGCTTGACTACTACCTGCTCCCAAGCCTCGACATGACCCTCCCCCGCATCCGCCTTGCCGAACACAACGGCTTGTCGCTCGATGCCTATCGCTTCGAGACGCTGGATCCCTTGTTCAAGATGGCAGTCCACGTCCCTGTTCCGGAGGTGGCATGATACCCGACCAGCAGATCCGAGCTGCCGAGTTGATCCCGATGGATCGCATCACCGTGGTGAACGCGCGCGTGAGGAACCGAAAAACTTTCAGAGAGATTGTCGACAACATCGCCGAGCTTGGTCTGAAACGGCCGATCACCGTCGCAGCGCGAATGAGCGAGGATGGTTTGCGATACGATTTGATCTGCGGTCAAGGGCGCCTAGAAGCCTTCGAGGAACTCGGTCAAACAAAAATCCCAGCGATCGTCATCGACGCCAGTAGCGAAGATTGCCTGGTGATGAGCCTCGTGGAGAACCTTGCACGCCGACAGCATCGAGCTCTCGACCTTCTGCGCGATATCAAAGGGTTGAAAGAGCGCGGCTACTCTGGCCCAGAGATCTCACGCAAGACCCGGCTTTCTCTCAAGTATGTCCGTGGGGTCCTTCGGCTCCTCGAGAGTGGCGAGCATAGACTGCTCAGAGCAGTTGAGAGCGGCAAGCTTCCGGTAAGCGTCGCCGTCGATATCGCTGAGGCAGAAGATACGGAAGTGCAGGACGTCCTGCGCCAGGCCTACGAGAACAACCAGCTGCGCGGCGGCCGACTGATGGCCGCGAAACGCCTGGTCGAGGCACGTCAACAATACGGCAAGGGCCGTCTAAGCGCGGACAAAAAGAAGCGACGTTCGCTATCGGTCGAAAGCTTGATCCGAACCTATCAGAACGATGTCGAAAAGAAGCAGGTGTTACTGCGAAAAGCGACAGCGACACGCAACGAGTTGATGTTCATCACAGAAGCGCTGCGCAAACTCCTGAATGACGAAAACTTCGTCACGCTTCTAAGGGCCGAAGGGTTCGCGACGATCCCAAAGAACCTCTCTGACCGCTTGGCCGCTCGAACGGGAGACATCTGATGGCGCGATCCGGACGCTCCAAATCGATCAACATGGCGTTCGAGAAGGACCTCCTTCAGCTGCCGCTCGAGCAGATTTGCCCGCTCTATGCCGTTCGGAAAGAAGCAAAGGATACGGTGAAATACCGCCAGGTGGTTGCCTCCATAAAAGAAGTCGGGCTTGTCGAGCCCCTCGTCGTCGTCCGCGATCAATCCAATCCCGAAAAATACATACTGCTCGTTGGGCACGTGCGCCTTGCGATCTTGGCGGATCTCGGTGAGCAGGATGCGCCTTGTCAGGTTTCTACGGACGATGAGGCGTTCACCTACAACAAGCGCATAAGTCGCCTTGCCACCATTCAGGAACACAATATGATCCTGAAGGCGATTGAGCGCGGCGTGCCGGAAGAGCGGCTGGCGCGAGCACTCAATGTGAATGTGAAATCCCTGCAGGACAAAAAGCGTTTGTTGGATGGCATCTGTCCCGAGGTAGCTGAGCTCCTGAAGGACAAGCAAGTCGCCATGACTGGGTTTAAAGTTCTCAAGAAGATGAAGCCGATGCGTCAGATCGAGGCTGCGGAACTGATGGTTGCAATGAACAAGTACACCGTCAACTACGCCCGCTCGCTCCTTGCTGCGACGCCGGCGAGCCATCTGAAAGACCCAGACAAACCCAAAGCTGTGAAAGGGGTCTCCCGGCAACAGCTGGAGCTGATGGAACGCGAGTCCGCGAATCTGGAGCGAGAGTTGCGCCTGGTCGAGGATACCTACGGGAGCGATCACCTCGATCTGGTTTTGGCGCGTGGCTACGTCTCCAAGCTCATCAGTAATGCTCGCATAACGCGGTATCTCGAGATTTATCATCCCGAGTTTCTGCCTGAGTTCGAAAAGATCACGGAGACTGAGGCCTTGGCCTCCTGATCCGAGCAGTTCGGTCAATTTCGACTGGACTGCGTTCGAGGACCCGGACCCAAAGAAGCGCGGGGACCGCAGGAGACGCCGCACCGTGGGGCGGATCGAGTGCGGCGGTGGGGATGGCGGCGAACCCGCACGGGCCCACCAAGCCGAGATTATCCACTCGGCAAAGTGATTGAGTATTTCTCAAAGGGGCGGCGATCAGCACCGGACGCGACTGATCGCCGCCCTAAACGCGTAAGGGCCGTTATGTTAATCGCGGTATGAGGACGTTTGGACAACTGGCACCGAACCGTAGTGGGTCTACGCAAGGATGATGCCTGAAGACTGCTATGGGGGTACGGAGTGCTGCCTCGACAGCCGACCTGCCCCACTTAGCAAATCGGTTCTTACTCGATTGGGAGACGACGAATGAACAAGGAAGAAACAGGCAGTGGACCCATTTTGCGATTGTTCCAGGTCCAGACGAAACCAGGCCGCGCCAAAGAACTGATCGAAAAATTCGCCGTTACCTCAGCTGAAGTCGTCCGTGGCGAGCCAGGAAACCAGGGGTACTTCTTCGGCGAAGGAGTGGCTTCAGACGAAGATTACGTCGTCTTCGCTTCGGTCTGGAAAGACCTCAGCGCAGTGAAAGCACGTTTCGGTGAAGCATGGCAGACCTCATTCCTGCCACCGGGCTATGATGCCCTGATTGATGAGTGTTCAGTTCGCCACATCGATCTCAGTGAAGGCTGGAAAGTGGATCTTGCAATCGACCCGAAATAGCTGTCCAGAACCCGGGCCATATCGTCAGGACATAGGCTACTACTTCTTTCCGACGCTGCCACCAACCTCCTGCACGTTCTTCAGATCGACAAGGTTCCAGAGAACTCCCACATTCCTGAAGATGCGCTTGCCCTTTCTGGGATAATCACCGACGTCGTGCGAAAGCCGTTCGCCGACAACAATGCATCGTAGCACTTCCTCGCCGGTGTTCCTTATCGAATGCGCAACACCTCCCTTCCGGTAGCCGATGAAGTCGCCGGGCCCAATTGAGTGCGCGTCATCGCCCAGGAACGCGGTAGCGTTACCCGAAAGCACAAATACGCATTCGTCTTCGTGATAATGGCGGTGATGTTCCGTGGTCTCATGTCCGGGCTCAACTTCGATGATATGAAAGCCAAATCCGGTCAGGCCAGTCATGTCGCCAAGCGACTTATTTACTCTCTTTGCATTGGGATTCAGGAAATGGGTCTTCTTTGTTCCTTCGAATGCTTCAATCTCGTCTTTGGTCAGAATGTAGGTGTCTGTCCTCATCGTGCGCTCCAAAATGTGCTGTCTGATGAGCCGCAATCGGGCTCTGGATAAATTCAGCTTGCTTTATCCACTCCGGGCGTCACAGGGTCAGAACGCCACTCTCCGAGCGATTTCACTGACGCGATTTCTTCAGCGACTCCTGTGACAACATCGTAGAGCAGGGCTGAAACGGTCACGTCATCGGGGATCTCACTTGCTGTGACAAGGCGGCCGACATCAATCATGAGATCGCTCGCCTGGTCCGTAATCGCATAGTCAGAGACATCGATGCCAAGACTATCTTTCAAATGCGCCTGTAGCTCCGGGTTTGCCAGGCGCTGGGCACCGCATTGCGTGTGCTGCATCAGGATGACGTTGAAGCCCTGCTCCCGACCCTCAGTCAGGATGTTCGCCAGCACAGACAACGTGGCGAGTTCTTCGATCACGGATCGAGTGACGCGGCCTCCGGTATTACGGATCACGATCACCTCGCCGAGGTCGAGGCCCAGAACATGGGCCGGGTCGACACGCGCATCGGCGCAGGCCAGAAGCACGGTTCGCAACCGGGGAAGGACCGGCATGTCTGGTTTGTCAAATGTCGCGGCAAATTTGCTGTTGCGCGCGATCAGGTCGTTCTGAACGTTCATAGGATTGCTCCGCTTTAAGGTCGTGGAAAGGGAAGTGTGTCAGGCTGCCACCACTGTCGCGACGCGAGGCTTCTCCGGATGGTGACTTGCGAGCCAGGCCGGGTCGTCCTGTGAGAAAACGGGCGTCTGCGGCCTTACGTAGTCGCGCGCTTTTTCGGCGTCCCTGAGATCGAAGGGGCGGGCGGCAAGGATCTTGAGAAAGCGGGCCATAGCCCCGAGACTGCGAACAGGACTGCGTGTGAGCTCCGGACGATAAGATACGGTACGACGCACGATGCTCTCAAAGGGTTCCGGCTCCTGGCCACCGACACGTTCAACATGATCGGTTGGTGCATTCACCGCGAAGGCACCCCGGCGGTACTCATCAGCGTAGAGGGCAAGTTGCGTGACGGCGGCGACCGAATAGTTGGATGGAGGCAGAGCCCTAAGGGATTTGATCATCATGCGTTCCGAAATGTCGATGTACCGCACTCGCCTGCCCGTGGCGCGCCCCATCGCCTGTGCGATGTCGTCAGGGGACAGCAATTGTGGTCCGGTCGGACGATAGGTCTGGCCGGCATGTGAACCCGGGTCGAGCAGCGAAGCGGTAACGACGCGCGCAATGTCCTCGTTCGAAGGCGCTGCATTCTTTTTCACGTTTCCCGCACCCAATGGCATGGTGAAGACGCCCAGTTGCACCGCCATATCGAGGACCATCAGGTAATTGTCGGCGAACCAGCCGGGGTTCACAGTTGTCACCGACATTTCCTTGCGCATACCTATAAGAATATCACTGAGATAGACCTCACGGGTGAAGAGCGACGGATGATTTGCGCTGGATAACCACTGGCTCAGGGTCACGACGTGCTCGAGGCGCGCCTCGTACGCGGCAGCTGTAAAGACGGCATTAAAATATAGTCCGTTCGGCGCCGTCGGTGCGCATTGGTAGGCGCGCTGAACACCCTGCATTGCCGCGCGCATGTCCCCCAGAGAGTACTGATCTCCAACAAAAATCTCGGCACCGGCGCGTTTCAGAATCTCTGACCGATGATCGCGCCGTCGGACGAAAGCACGTACCGGAAATCCTTTCTCCCTGAGTTGCAGCGTCGTTTGCAGGCCGGTCTTCCCGCCTGCGCTGGTGACGAGGACTTTGGGTGGGGTGGACATATCCTGATTCCTTTAGATGATATTTGTAATCTTAAAATATAGATGCTATTCGTCATCTTTAATGTCAACCCTCAAGTTTGAAGGATCGTTATGCCGAGGATGTCGGAAGCGGATAAGCAGCGCAGTCACAGGCGAATCCTGGACGCTGCGGCGCGCCTGTTCAGAGAAAACGGGAGCGAAGCGACCAGCGTCGCCGAGGTGATGAACGCGGCCGGAATGACCCACGGTGGCTTTTACCGCCACTTCGGTTCGAAAGAGGAACTTGTGGCGGCCGCCTTTCGTCATGCGGTTGATGGCGTCGTTGCCGGAATTGAAGAGGAAGAAACACCTGAGGGCAGAGCAGGGGAGAGAGACGCTTACATCGCGAAGTATCTCTCGGAAGCGCACCTCAAGGATTTGGGAAAGGGCTGCCCACTCGCTGCCCTCGGCGCGGAACTTGCGCGGGCTGGTCAGGCACCCCTCCATGAAGGCGCCGAAGCGTCAATAAGAATGGCTGAAGTGCTGCGGCACTCTGCCGATCCCGACAACACGCAAGGTCTTGCTATTATGGCTCTGATGATGGGCACGATCACCTTGGCGCGCCTGGCTGAAAACCCGGAAGACGCGCATCGGACCCTAGAGGCAGGAAAGACCGGTGCTGCGTTGCTGCAGGAAAATTGGAAATAGAGCTTAGCATTCGCTGCTTCACAGCGAGTGAAGACCGCCAGTGCGATCCGGGTCTCCGTCTGTTTCGCAAATTGCGTTTCCCGCCCGGGTACTTCATTCAGACCCGACCGCTTGGGCCTTTAGATTGTTCGCTAATTTCGAGGTGACAGTTGGACGTAATTATTGTTGGTGCCGGATTATCAGGCCTTACCGCTGCGACCGTGCTTCGGGAAGCGGGCGCAGATGTTCTGGTGATCGAGGCCGACTCCCGGATTGGAGGCCGCATCCGGGCCCTTCGGGACCCGGACACAAACGATTATCTGGCCGATCTGGGGCCCACGTGGGTCTGGCCAAGGTACCAGCCGGTAGTCGCGAAATGGACCCAAAAACTCGGTCTCAAAACCTTCGAGCAGTTCAACGACGGCGCTGCGGTTATTCTCGGATACGGACCCGTGCCGCTTCGCCAGGCGTTGCCCGGACAGGATGGCATGGTCCGCATAGTTGGCGGACCCTCGGCTCTCGTCGATACCCTGTCCAAAGGAATTGACCCCGCGAGCATTCGGCTTTCGACGCCTGTGAAACGCGTTCTTGAAGACGGTTCCGGGCGGGTCGGCATTCACCTTGGCTCCGGCGAAATTGTCACCGCCAAACGCGTTCTTGTTTCCATTCCACTCCGTATTGCTGCTGCGAACGTTAAAATGCCGTGGGTGGCACCGGATCTTCTGCAGGCGATGCGACGAACGCCGACCTGGATGAGCACCCACGCCAAAGCCGTCGCGCTGTATGATCGCCCTTTTTGGAGGGATGCCGGTTTGGCCGGCCGCATCGCGAGCCGAACGGGCCCGATCGTCGAGGCTCATGACCACTCGGGCGCAAACGGCACCCCCGCAGCGATCTTTGGCTTTGTGGGCTGGCCGTCTGATGTTCGGCAGCAGGATCCGGAGAGGCTCAGGCAGGCAATCCTGACCCAGCTCGCCGGGTGCTTTGGGCCATCTGGAGCGCATCCGATTGAATTAGTTGTGCAGGACTGGGCAACGAACCGGAATATCGTCACGGAGATCGATCTCTCGCAACCGGCAACTCACCCCGAAGTCGGGCCGGACATTCTGCGAGAGGGACATCTTGGCGGTCGCGTCAGATTTGCTGTGTCAGAGGTATCCGAGGTCAGCCCGGGACTTATTGAGGGCGCTCTTGCAGCAGGTGAGCAGGCAGCAAGAAAAGTCCACGCCTCCTTGAGTGAATGATTAAGCGCAACAGCCGTGCACTGCGGGCCCTATGGCATTAAAGCTGCTCCGAGACTGAGCTTTCCTTACGCCGATCTCCGGGAATGGCGTTCAATCATGTCGGCAGTAAGCTTCACACGGCAGGACGGCATCGAGTTCTTTCCGCTGGCTGAAGCCGCCGGGGTAGAACCCGAAACCACTCCAAATTCTCAGTAAGGTGTTAATAAGGCCCTCGTTGACCTGCGCGGAGGCAATTTTCATGGAGCCGCTGTGCTCACTATATGAACTCCGTCTCGGGTGAGATCAATTTGCGCCGCAGGCGAACATATGCTGGGAGAAGACCGTTGCGATATATCCTCGAACAGGCACTGATATCCTTCTTTCTGATACTCTTGCCTCTCTCTGCCGCGGCTCAGGACATCATGATCGAAAACTTCAAGCTGCAGCCCGAGACTCGCTGGCGATTCTTTACCGATAGTGTGATGGGCGGTGAGTCCACAGGCCAGGTTGCGTTCCTCAAAGAGGGTGACCGGACGTATGCTCACATGAC
>JABDPP010000131.1 GCA_013042765.1 Litoreibacter sp. | reverse complement strand
GGCCCGACGGGGTGGCACGCGCGATGAACGCCTGCATCCTGTTCCTGCCCCAGCTTCACGGAAAAGCGGTGCGCACGGTCGAAGGGGTCTGTGCGCCTGACGGGACGCTGCACCCGGTACAGGACGCGATGGTAAGACATCACGGCTCGCAATGCGGCTTCTGCACACCGGGTTTCATCACCACGATGGCTGCCGCCCATGCCAACGGTGCCACGGATCACGACGACCAGCTTGCCGGCAACCTGTGCCGCTGCACCGGCTACGCGCCGATCATTCGGGCGGCAGAGGCCGCGAAATCCGCATCCGTTCCGGGTTGGATGGAGGAGGATCTGAGTGCGCTCGATATCGTCCTTCCGCCGTCTTTCCTGCTGCCCGAAAGCAGCAACGAGCTTGCCGGCTGGTATGTCGACCACCCCGACGCGACGCTGGTTGCCGGTGCCACGGATGTCGGCCTTTGGGTGACCAAGCAGCTGCGGGATCTGGGCGAGGTTGCGTTCCTTGGCCGCTGCGCCGACCTGCAACAGATCGAGATCGGGTTGGAAACCATTCGGATCGGGGCCGTCTGCAACATGAATGCGGTGCGCGAAGCGCTGGCCCCGCTGCATCCGAGCTTTGGCGAGCTGATCCGCCGTTACGGGTCGGTTCAGGTGCGCAACGCAGCCACGATCGGAGGCAATATCGCCAACGGATCGCCCATCGGGGACAGCCCGCCAGCGCTGATCGCGCTTGGCGCGACGCTGCATCTGCGTCGCGGGCGGGACCGCCGGAACCTGCCGCTGGAAGAGTTCTTCATCGAATATGGCAAGCAGGACCGCGCCGAGGGCGAATTTATCGAGGCCGTCAGCTTCCCTCTCCAGCCGGACCGCCTGCGGTGCTACAAACTGTCGAAACGGTTCGATCAGGATATTTCTGCCGTGTGCGGCTGCTTTTCGATCACCGTGGCGCACGGCGTTGTAACGCGGGTCAGGATCGCCTTTGGGGGCATGGCCGGCACCCCGAAACGGGCTGCAAACGTGGAAGCCGAGCTGATCGGGCAAAGATGGTCCGAGGAAACGGTCACAGCAGCTCTGCCCGCCTTTGCCGAAGATTTTTCCCCGATGAGCGATATGCGCGCCTCGGCCGAATATCGTCTGGAGGCGGCGCGCAACATGTTGCTGCGCTATTTCCACGAGGATGCGGGCGCGGCGGTGAACGTGCTGGAGGTGACGCCATGACGATCCACCAGAGCACGCCCCATGACGCGGCCCGGCTGCATGTCACCGGTCAGGCGCGCTATGTCGATGACATTCCGGCGCCGGAAGGCACGCTGCATCTGGCCTTTGGCACCAGCACCGTGGCGCGCGGCACGATCACGGGAATGGACCTGTCACAGGTGCGCGCCGCTGAAGGCGTGGTCGCGGTGCTGACACCCGCGGATATGCCCTTTGCCAATGATGTCTCGCCCTCGGCCCATGACGAGCCCTGCCTCGCGATGGGCGAGGTGCATTACCTCGGTCAGCCGGTCTTTCTGGTCGTGGCCACATCGCACCTGCTGGCCCGCAAGGCCGCGCGGCTGGGGCAGGTGGAATACGCCGAAAAGATGCCGATCCTGACGATCGACGAGGCACTGGCCGCCGACAGCCGGTTCGAAGACGGCCCACGCATCTATGCCAAAGGCGATGCGGCCAAGGCCATAGACGCAGCACCGTACAAGGTCTCCGGCAAGCTGGAACTGGGCGCGCAGGAGCATTTCTACCTCGAAGGACAGGCCGCGCTCGCCCTGCCGCAGGAAGGCGGCGACATGGTGGTGCAGGCCTCCTCCCAGCACCCGACCGAGATCCAGCACAAGGTCGCCGAAGCGCTGGGCGTGGCGATGCATGCCGTGCGGGTCGAAGTGCGCCGGATGGGCGGCGGGTTCGGCGGAAAAGAAAGCCAGGGCAATGCGTTATGCGTCTCCTGCGCGGTGGCGGCGCGTCTGACCGGACGGCCCTGCAAGATGCGCTATGACCGCGACGATGATTTCCAGATCACCGGCAAACGGCATGATTTCCGGATCGACTACGAGGCCGGTTTCGACGCGGAAGGCCGCGTTCTGGGCGTCAGCTTTGAGCAATATGCCCGCTGCGGCTGGGCGCAGGATCTCAGCCTGCCGGTGGCCGACCGCGCGATGCTGCATGCCGACAATGCCTATCACCTTGAGCATGCGCATATCGTATCGCACCGGTTGAAGACCAACACCCAGTCGGCCACCGCGTTTCGCGGCTTTGGCGGACCGCAGGGCATGGTGGGTATCGAGCGGGTGATGGATCACATCGCACATACGCTCGGTCAGGATCCGCTGGCCGTGCGGCGGGTCAATTACTACGCCGCCCCGGGGCAGGTGCACCAGACCACGCCCTACGGGATGGAGGTCGAGGATTTCATCCTCAACGAGATGACTGATGCGCTGGTGGCCAGTTCGGATTATCACGCCCGGCGCGAGGCGATCGAGCGCTGGAATGCCGCCAATCCGGTGCTCAAGCGCGGCATCGCCTTCAGCCCGGTCAAGTTCGGGATTTCCTTTACGCTGACCCATCTCAATCAGGCGGGGGCGTTGGTGCATGTCTATCAGGACGGCTCGATCCATCTCAACCATGGTGGCACCGAAATGGGACAGGGGCTCTTCACCAAGGTCGCGCAGGTGGCCGCGGCGGCGTTCGGACAGCCGCTCGATGCGGTTAAGATCACCGCGACCGATACCGGCAAGGTGCCCAACACCTCCGCCACGGCGGCCTCGTCGGGAACTGACCTGAACGGCTTGGCGGTGCAGGCGGCCTGCGACACGATCAAGGCGCGCATCGCGATATTTCTCGCAGAATATTACCGACAAAATCCGGGAGATGTGCGGTTTATCGGCGGATTTGTCGAGATCGGCGCGAAAACGCTGCGCTTTGCCGAAGCCGTCAATCTGGCCTACACGCACCGGGTCAGCCTGAGTGCGACGGGGTTTTACGCCACGCCGAAAGTGGCATGGGACCGGATCAAGGGTCAGGGGCGGCCGTTTTTCTACTTCGCCTACGGGGCGGCCGTCAGCGAGGTGGTGGTCGACACGCTGACCGGCGAGAACCGGCTGCTGCGCGCCGATATTCTGCATGACGCGGGCGCGTCGCTGAACCCGGCGCTTGATATCGGGCAGGTGGAGGGCGGTTATGTGCAGGGCGCGGGCTGGCTGACCACCGAGGAGCTGGTCTGGGACGCGCGCGGTGGGCTCAAGACCCATGCGCCGTCGACCTACAAGATCCCCGCCGCCTCTGACCGGCCCGATGTATTCAACGTGGCGCTCTGGCACGCGGCCAACCGGGAGGAAACGATCTACCGCTCGAAAGCGGTGGGCGAGCCGCCTTTCATGCTGGGCATTTCGGCATGGCTGGCGCTGTCGGACGCGGTGTCGTCCTGCGGTGCTCATTATCCTGCGCTCGATGCGCCGGCCACGGCGGAGCGGGTCTTGCGGGCCGTGGGCGAGGTGTCGGCATGAGTTTCGATCTCGCCACGTTGAGCCGTATTGTTGCGCACCATGGCACGGTGGCGCGGGTCGTGGTCGCGGATATCGCCGGATCGGTGCCGCGCGAGACCGGCGCCAGCATGTTCGTCTGGGCAGCGGGCCAGTCGGGCACGATTGGCGGCGGTGCATTGGAATGGGACGCGGTACAGACCGCGCGCCGGATGCTGGCAGAGCCGGGCGCGGCGCAGGTCGCGAAAGTGCCGCTGGGGCCGGCTTTGGGCCAGTGCTGCGGCGGCGCGGTCAGCCTTGTGACAGAGGTTTTTGCAGCCGGGCAGGTTGACGCGATCCCCGAGGGGGAGCTGGCCTTCGCCCGCGCCATCACCGGGGCAGGCCCGCAACCGCTCTCGGTCACGCGGACGTTGAGCGCGGCGCGCAGCAGCGGCGCCACGATCGAGACGCGGCTCGACAAGGGGTGGCTGATCGAGCCTTTTGCGACCGAAACCACGCCGCTGTGGATTTTTGGCGCAGGCCATGTCGGGCGCGCCCTTGTGGATGTGCTCGCCCCCCTGCCCGATTTCGCGATCACCTGGATCGACACTGCGCCGGAGCGGTTTCCCGAAGACCCGCCGGACGGCGTCACCATCTTGCCCGCAGCGCAGCCGGCCGATGCGGTCCGTCATGCACCACAAAACGCGCATCATCTAGTACTGACCTATTCCCACGCGCTGGATCTGGAACTGTGCCACGGGCTGCTCGGTCACGGGTTTGCCAGCGTCGGCCTGATCGGATCGGCCACCAAATGGGCACGTTTCCGCAAGCGGCTTTCCGACCTCGGCCACAGCGACGCGCAGATCCGGCGCATCACCTGCCCGATCGGCGATCCGGCCCTTGGCAAACACCCGCAGGCGATCGCGATCGGGGTCGCAAACCACCTTATCAGCGCGCTGCGCCAGACCTCTCAGCATAAGGATATTGCATTGTGACGGGCACTGATCTTCTGACCATCTCGGGCCTGACCAAGGCCTATCCGGGCGTTGTCGCCAATGACGACGTGTCCTTTTCGATCAAGCCCGGCGAGGTTCATGCGCTCTTGGGGGAGAACGGCGCGGGCAAGTCCACGCTGGTCAAGATGATCTACGGGCTGGTGAAGCCCGACAGTGGCACGATGCAATTGCATGGCCAGCCTTTTGCCCCGACCGAGCCGCGCGCCGCGCGGGCTGCGGGCGTTGCGATGGTGTTCCAGCATTTCTCCCTGTTCGAGGCGCTGGACGTGGCGGAGAATATCGCGCTCGGCATGGAGAATCCGCCGCCGATGCGAATGCTGGCCAAGGAGATCCTCGAGGTCTCGGAAACCTATGGCCTGCCGCTCGATCCCTACCGGCTGGTGGGCGATCTGTCGGCAGGCGAGCGCCAGCGGGTCGAGATCATCCGCTGCCTTTTGCAGAACCCGCGCCTGTTCATCATGGACGAGCCGACCAGCGTGCTGACCCCGCAGGAGGTCGGGATCCTGTTCGATACGCTCGAACAGCTGAAGGAGGAAGGCACCTCGATCCTTTATATCAGCCACAAGCTGGAGGAGATCCGGACGCTGTGCGATTCCGCCACGATCCTGCGGCTGGGCAAGAAGGTCGCCACCTGCAATCCGCGCGAGGAAACCGCGCGCGCCATGGCCGAGATGATGGTGGGCACGACGCTGCACCAGCCCGAACGCACGCCGCATGCGACAAGTGACGTTGCGCTGGAGCTGAAATCGCTGTCAATCCCTTCGGCCAACCCGTTCGGGACGTCGCTGAAGGACGTGACGCTGAACGTGCATCGCGGCGAGATCGTGGGCATTGGCGGGGTTGCCGGCAACGGGCAGGACGAGTTGACCGCGGCGCTTTCGGGCGAGATGCCGACCGCGCCCCGTGACATCGTCTTTTCGGGCCTTCCGATCGGCGATCTGGGACCGAACGCGCGGCGCAGGCTGGGCGTTCTGGCCGCGCCCGAAGAGCGGCTGGGCCATGCCGCCGCCCCCGATATGAGCCTGACCGAAAACGCGTTACTGACCGGCGCGATCCGCGAAAAGCTGAGCGCGCGCGGATTTCTCAACTGGGGGGCGACGGAAGCCTTCGCCAACATGATCATCGCGGATTTCGACGTACGCACGCCAGGGCCGGACAACGCGGCACGCTCGCTCTCGGGCGGCAATCTGCAGAAATTCGTGATCGGCCGCGAGATCTTGCAAAGGCCTGAGGTGCTGGTGGTCAACCAACCCACATGGGGCGTTGATGCGGCCGCCGCCGCCGATATCCGGCAGGCGCTGCTTGATCTGGCCAGCGCGGGGGCTGCGATCATCGTGATCTCGCAGGACCTCGACGAGCTGATGGAGATCGCCGACCGCTTCGCCGCACTGAACGAGGGGCGGCTCACCAAGGCGGTTCCGGCGCAGGGGCTCACGGTTGACGAGATCGGACTGATGATGGGCGGGGCGCATGACATGCATGAGGCCCAATTGCATGAGGACGCGTCCGGGGAGACGGCATTATGATTTTTTCACGTTTAAGAATAAAGGGTTAATTGCGCCATGATCCGGTTAGAGAGACGCCCTTCCCCCTCCCGCTTCTGGACCGCGCTGACGCCGGTTCTGGCCGTGGTGGCCACGATGATCGCGGGCGGCGTGATGTTTGCCGCACTCGGCAAGGACCCGTTCGAAGCAATCCGCACGATCTTCTGGGACCCGATCTTCAACGAACAGTTTGCGGCCTTCTCCCGCCCGCAATTGCTGGTCAAGGCCGCGCCGCTGATCCTGATCGCGATCGGGCTGAGCCTCGGCTTTCGCGCCGGGGTCTGGAACATCGGCGCCGAGGGGCAATACATCATGGGGGCGATCTGCGGGGCGGGTGTAGGGCTGGCTTTCTATCCGGCCGAGAGCTTCGTGATCTTCCCGCTGATGGTGATTGCAGGCGGGCTGGGCGGCTTTTTATGGGCGATGATCCCCGGCGTCTTAAGGGTCGCTTTCCGCACCAACGAAATCCTCGTGTCGCTTCTGCTGGTCTACGTGGCGGAGTTCATGCTGGCCTCCATGTCGCTGGGGCTGTTGCGCAACCCGGAGGGCGCGGGGTTCCCCGGCAGCCGCAATCTCAAGGCCTACCCGTCCGCACATAACGCCGAGCTGATCGCAGGCACCGGCATGCATTGGGGGGTCGTGGCGGCCTTCGTGGCGGTGATTTTCGCATATGTGCTGTTGTCGCGTCACATGCTGGGCTTTCAGATCAAGCTGGCGGGACAAGCCCCGCGCGCGGCACGCTTTGGCGGCGTGAACCCGAGCCGGCTGATCCTGTTCTGCCTTGGCATCTCGGGCATTCTCGCAGGCGCGGCGGGGCTGTTCGAGGTCTCCGGCCCGGCTGGCCAGATCAGCATCGATTTTAATGTCGGCTACGGCTTTACGGCGATTATCGTGGCTTTCCTCGGGCGGTTGAACCCGATCGGGATTTTGCTGGCCGGCCTGCTGATGGCTCTGACCTATATCGGGGGCGAGCTGGCGCAGTTCATGCTGGGCGTTCCTGCCGCCGCAATCCAGGCGTTTCAGGGGATGCTTCTGTTCTTCCTGCTTGCCGTCGACGTGTTGAGCAATTTCCGCATCCGAATTGGCAGACGGGAGGTGGTGTGATGGATCTCTCTGCAATCAACCCGATCCTGCTGGTCGCCTCGCTCATGGTGGCGGCCACGCCGATCCTGCTGGCCGCCGTGGGCGAGCTTGTGGCCGAGAAGGCCGGTGTGCTGAACCTCGGCGTCGAGGGGATGATGATCACCGGCGCGATCTGCGGTTTTGCCATCGCGGTGGAGACCGGATCGCCCGTCATGGGATTTCTCGCAGCCGCGATCGGCGGCGCGCTTTTGTCGCTGATCTTCGGAGTTTTGACCCAGTACCTGCTGTCCAACCAGGTGGCGACCGGGTTGGCGCTGACGTTGTTCGGGTTGGGGTTTTCGTCCCTGATAGGGCAGGGCTATATCGGGATCAAGCCACCGTCGACGGAGAAGCTTGATATCCCGCTTCTGTCGGATATCCCGGTGCTGGGACCGATCCTCTTCAACCACGATCTGATGGTCTACGTCGCGCTGGCCCTGGTGGCTGCGGTCTGGGCGGTGCTGAAATTCACCCGCACCGGGCTGATCCTGCGCGCGGTGGGCGAAAACCACGATGCCGCCCATGCGCTGGGCTACAAGGTGGTGCGGGTGCGCCTGCTGGCGATCATGTTTGGCGGCGGGTGCGCGGGGCTCGGCGGGGCCTATCTGAGCCTGATCCGGGTGCCGCAATGGACCGAGGGCATGACCGCGGGCGCGGGCTGGATCGCGCTGGCGATCGTGGTCTTCGGGTCCTGGCGGGCGGGCCGGGTTTTGCTGGGCGCCTATCTTTTCGGCGGAGTCACCGTTTTGCAGCTCAACTTGCAAGCCGCGGGGATGGCAATTCCGGTCGAGTACTTGTCCATGTCACCATATCTGATAACGATCGCTGTGCTGGTTATAATGTCCGCTGATAAGAGCCGGGCAGCCCTGTCTGCGCCGGCCTGTCTCGGGCGGGTGTTCCACGCCTCGAGTTGAGGCACTAACGAAGTTCAAAACCTGGGGAGTTACCTGAATGAAACGAAGAACAATTTTGACGGGCGCCATCGCGGCGCTGGGCCTCGCCACCGGCGCGGCCCTCGCCGACGGTCACGCCAAGACGAAGGTTGGCTTCGTCTATGTCGGCCCGGTGGGCGACGGCGGCTGGACCTATGAGCACGATCAGGGTCGCCTCGCCGTGGAAGCCGAGTTTCACGACAAGGTCGAGACCATCTATCAGGAAAGCGTTCCGGAAGGATCGGACGCGGAGCGGGTGATTACCCAGATGGCGCTGTCGGGCGCCGACATCATCTTCACCACCTCCTTCGGCTACATGGACCCGACCAATGCGGTTGCCGCCAAGTTCCCGAACGTAAAGTTCGAGCACGCCACCGGCTACAAGCGCAACACGCCGAACGTGTCGACCTATTCCGCCCGCTTCTATGAAGGCCGCGCGGTGCAGGGCCATATCGCGGGCAAGATGACCAAGACTAACAAGATCGGTTACATCGCCTCCTTCCCGATCCCCGAAGTGATCCGGGGCATTAACGCGGCCTATATCCACGCGAAGAAGGTGAACCCGGATGTCGAGTTCTCCGTGGTCTGGGCTTACACGTGGTTTGACCCCGCCAAGGAAGCTGACGCCGCCACCGCGCTGATTGAACAGGGTGCCGACGTGATCCTGCAGCACACCGACTCGACCGCGCCGCTGGCTGCCGCCGAGAAGGCCGGTGGAGTAATCGGCTTCGGGCAGGCCTCCGACATGGCGGAATATTCGCCGAGCCCGCGGGTCTCCTCGATCATCGACAACTGGGCGCCCTACTACATCGCCCGCGTCAAGGCGGTGATGGACGGCACCTGGGAAAGCGTCGACACATGGGACGGCATCGCGCCGGGCATGGTGAAGATCGGTGAAATCACCGATGCGGTTCCCGCCGATGTGAAGGCCGAGGCACTGGCGATGCGCGACCAGATGGCCGCAGGCACCTACCACCCGTTCACCGGACCGCTGAAAAAGCAGGATGGCAGCGACTGGCTGGCCGATGGTGAAGTGGCCGATGATGGCACGCTGGCCGGCATGAACTTTTATGTCGAAGGCCTGACCGGGGACATCCCGAACTAAGCCGATCTCGGCCCCACAGATACGCAAAAGGCCCGCCCTCATGGCGGGCCTTTTCTTTTGTCCATATGAACGCTTCCAGATCAGGGCTTTTCGTGTCGGGTCTGCTGTGGCACCAAACCTGCATGAAGAATCAACTGACTTCGCCCAATGGTGCGCCCGCCTCCGCCCTGTGTTTTGGAACCATGCAATTCGGAGGCAGCGCTGATGAGGACGCCTCACGCGGCATGTATGACGCCTGCCGGTCAGCCGGCATAAACTTCTTCGACACCGCGCATGTCTACAATTACGGGAAGTCCGAGGAGTTTCTGGGCAAGTTTGCAGCCCCCGAACGCGATGACCTGATCATCGCGACCAAGGCGGGTTATGTCGGCGGCGGCAGCCGCGAGAACATCCTGACCACCTTTGCCGAAAGCCAGCAGCGGCTGGGGCTCGACATGGTCGATATGCTGTACATGCATCGCTGGGATTACAGGGTGCCGCTGGAAGAGACCTTCGAGACGCTGGCCGAGCTGAAACAGGCCGGCAAGATCCGCTATATCGGCGTGTCGAACTATGCCGCGTGGCAGGTGGTCAAGGCGATCTGCGTGGCCGAGAAACTAGGCGTCACGGTCGATATCCTGCAACCGATGTACAACCTCGTGAAGCGGCAGGCCGAGGTCGAGATCCTGCCGATGTGCCGTTCTGAGGGCGTGCATGTGGCCCCCTATTCGCCGCTGGGCGGCGGGCTTCTGACCGGAAAATACGCCGGTGGCGTGGAGAATGGCCGGCTCGCCGAAGATAAGCGGTACCGGGCCCGCTACAACGTGGACTGGATGCATGAGGCCGCAGCGACCCTGCCCAAGATTGCAGCAGAGCACGGCACCAGTGCCACGACGCTGGCAGTGGCCTGGGTTGCCAAACACCCCACGATCACGGCGCCGATCATTTCGGCCCGCTCGACGGAGCAGTTGCAGCCCTCGCTCGCGGCGATGGAATTCGAGATGTCGGACGCGCTTTACGAAGAGTTGACGGCCCTGACGCCCACGCCGGCCCCGGCCACGGATCGCCTCGAGGAAGCTTGATCGATTTTCTGGTCATCGGCGGGGGCATCGCGGGTGTGTCCGCGGGTGCCCGCCTGTCCCATCATGGCCGCGTCACGGTGCTCGAGGCCGAGGACGCGCTTGGCTACCACGCCTCCGGCCGCTCGGCCGCGATGTTCGAGGAAACCTACGGCCTGCCCTCCACCGTTGCGCTGAACCGCGCCTCCAAAAGCTATCACGCGACCGAGAATGGTGGTGTGCTCAAACCGCGCGGTATGATGCTGATTGGCACCGATGCCGAGGCCGAGGCCTTCGCGCAGGATTTTGTCGATATGGAGATGGAGGAGATCAGCCTTGAGGGTGCGCGGGCGATGGTTCCGATCCTCAAGCCCGGCACCGTGTCCCGGGTCGGCTATCATGCCGAGGCGTGGGATATCGACACCGACCTGCTGATCCAGAATTTCGCCCGCGAGATCCGCGCCAATGGCGGCCAGATCGAGACC
>JABDPP010000336.1 GCA_013042765.1 Litoreibacter sp. | reverse complement strand
TGACGAAACGCTTCGGGTCGCTTGTTGCCGTGAAGAAGATCGACCTCAGCATAGGGTCGGGTGAGTTTCTGTCGTTTCTGGGCCCGTCGGGCTGTGGCAAGACAACTGCGCTCAGGATGCTCGCAGGTTTCGAAACCCCGAGCGAAGGAAAGGTCCTGATCGGGAACAAGGATGTGTCGGAGCTCGAACCGTACAGGCGACCCGTGAACATGGTCTTTCAGAGCTATGCGCTTTTCCCGCATATGACCGTCGCACAGAACATCGCCTACGGGCTGGATCAGCGGCGGCCCAGACTACCCAAGTCCGAAATCGCCGGCAGGGTGCAACGCGTGCTCGACACCGTGCGTCTCGGAGAGTTCGGCGCGCGACGCATCTGGGAGATGTCGGGCGGCCAACAGCAGCGTGTCGCTCTTGCACGGGCCATTGTCAACGAACCCAAGCTTCTCTTGCTTGACGAACCGCTTGCCGCACTCGACCGCAAGCTGCGCAAGGAAATGCAGATCGAATTGCAGGATATCCAGCGTCAGCTGGAGATCACATTCATTCTCGTTACGCACGATCAGGAAGAGGCGCTGTCGCTCTCTGACCGGATCTGCGTGATGCGTGCGGGCGCCATCGTTCAGGCCGGCAGCCCGCAGGACCTCTACGACCGCCCGACCACGCGCTATGTCGCCGATTTTGTCGGAACGTCGAATTTCTTCGATGGCAAGGTCGAGATCGCCTCAAGCGGCCAAAGCGCGATCACGCTTGGCAACGGTGTGACCTATTCAAGCGCCCTTGGCGGCGACATCGCCTCCGGTCAGGCCGGATGCCTCAGCGTGCGCCCCGAGCAAATCAGATTGAGCCGGACCGAAGTGCCAGGCGGGCTCCCGGCGACGGTTCAGAACCGCATCTTCCTCGGCGAGCACACCGAGTACGTCGTTCGTCACGAACACCTTGGAAGCGTCACCGCGCTTGCGCCCCGTCAGGCGGACGCAGGCTTATCGACACTCGGGAAAGGCGACGCCGTCTGGGTCCATTGGACGCCGGACGCCGCCCTAATCCTGAGGCCGGACTGAAGGTCAAAGAGCAGCAACCATCCAACTGGGAGACACGACATGAAAGACAAATCATACATCTCAAAGCTGAAGTTCATGGAAGAGTTGCGTCGTTACGAAAAGGGTTCGGTCACGCGGCGGCATTTCCTTGGCGTTACGGGACTTGGTACCGCGACAGCCGTGATGGCCGGCGCACTTCCCGGCCTCAGCCCGTCACGCGCACTGGCCGGCAGCCATATCGGCGACCGGGTGGTTCTGGCGACCTGGCCGAACTATCACGACCCCGAAAACTTCGAGATCTTCACCGAGCAGACCGGCGCGTTCACGCAGGTCAACGTCTTTGGTTCGAACGAAGAGATGCTGGCAAAGCTTCAGGCCGGGGGCAGCGGCTGGGACGTCTACGTTCCGACGAACTACACGATCACAACCTATGTGGACGAAGACCTGATCGAGCCGCTCGATCTGTCGAAACTTCCGAACTACGATCCAGCTGCATTCGATCCCCGCTTTGCCGACGCCGGGATCGTGAACGGGGTTGTCTATGCGGTGCCGAAGAACTGGGGCACCACCGGTATCGCCAGCAACACGTCGCACAACGGCGGTGCTGCCATCGACAGCTGGAAAGACTTCTTCGATCGCACGATGGATGACTTTTCCGGCCGCACAATGGTGCACGACTATCAGTTGACCACCATCGGTGCTGCGCTGAATTATCACGGATACTCGTTCAACTCGGTCGACGAGGCGGAATTGGCAGATGCCGAAAAGCTGCTGATCGACGTCAAGCCGCATCTCTTCGCGATCACCTCGGATTATCAGCCGGCGATGCGGTCGGGCGACGCCTGGCTTACCATCTGCTGGACCGGTGATGGCAAGCAATTGAATACCGACATCCCCGAGATTGCCTTTGCGCTGGGCAAGGAGGGCGGCGAACTCTGGAGCGACTACTACGCCATCCCCAAAGGTGCGCCGCACATGGAAGCGGCCTATGCGCTGATCAACTTCATGCTCGATCCCGAGGTGAACGCGCGCGAAGTCCTGGCCCATGGTTATCCAGTCGCGGACAGCCGCACCAACGCCTTGCTGCCGGAGGAGATCTTGAACGACCCGATCCTTTATCCGGCGGCCGAGCGACTTGATGCGCTCGAGTTCGGGGCCGCGGCCACACTGACCGACCCAAACCGCGCCGAGCTTCTCGCGCGCTTCAAGTCGGCCTGATCGGGCGACGGGGGTGACCGAGCGCGAAAGAAACTGGCTTCTGGTCGCACCTGCGGGTGCGTGGCTGCTGGTGATGCTCGTGCTTCCGCTCTCTGTCGTTCTGATCTTCAGCTTTGGAGAGCGGGCACCTGCCGGTGGCTGGGTGCCCGCTTTCACGTTCGAGCAATACGCGAACCTGCCTGCGCGCCTGACGGCGTTTAAGAACACGCTTACACTCGCACCATTGGGAACGTTGGCGGCTCTGATCATCGCTTATCCCTTGGCCTATCAACTCGCCGTTCGAACCGATCCCAAGTGGAAAACCATCCTGCTTGTTCTGGTGATCGTGCCATTTTGGACCTCGATCCTAATCCGCAGCTACGCGTGGATCTTCATTCTGGGCGGACAGGGGTTGCCTGCCCTTCTGGAGGTCTTCGGCTTCGAAGGCGTGCGGCTGATCTACACGCCCTTCGCGGTCACGGTCGGCATCGTTTACGGCTACCTGCCGCTGATGGTCTTTCCGATCTACGTGGCGCTGGACCGTCTCGACAAGAGACTGCTCGAAGCCTCGTCCGATCTCGGGGCGAGACCACTCACGACCTTTCTCCGCATCACGCTGCCGATGTCCATTTCCGGCATCGCGACAGGGTGCATGTTGGTCTTCATCCTGCTGATGGGCGAGTTTCTGATCCCGGCGCTTCTTGGTGGCGGCAAGGTCTTCTTCGTCGGCAATGCGCTGGTCGATCTCTTCCTGCAATCCAGGAACTGGGCCTTTGGCTCGGCTGTGGCGGTCATGCTGATCCTCGTCATGCTGGTGACGGTCACGGTCTACATGCGTCTCATCGCGCGGCTGAGCGCCACGCGTGAAGACGTGTCGATCATTTGAGGTCCTGATCGATGCGCATCTATTCCATCTTCGTCTACGTGTTCCTCTACACACCGATCGCCATCATCGCGCTCTTCAGCTTCAGCGCGGGCCGCAGCGCCAGCCAGTTCGAAGGCTTTTCCCTCAAGTGGTATGGACGGGCTCTCGACAACCCGTTTGTGATGGACGCGCTCGGCAACAGTCTCTTCGTGGCCTTCGTTTCGGCGACATTTTCCAGCATTCTAGGCACACTGGCGGCGGTTGGTCTGCAAGGGATCAGAGGACCCGCAC
>JABDPP010000333.1 GCA_013042765.1 Litoreibacter sp. | reverse complement strand
TGACGACCATGAGTACGTTGTACTCTGACGCAAGATGCCGCGATATTCCGTCTTGCACAGCGAAGACGAACGTCGTCGCGACCATGAGGAGTATCCCCGTTCGGGTGCTGTCGCCCGTCATGTCCTGTTCCACCTCAATTTGCCAGCCGGCTCACGGCCGGCGGCCGGTACTCATATGCCGCTTTCGCCCGAAGCCTGGGCTCCTGATGACATCAAACCCGGCCGCTTCTAACCCGCGCCGCACGAAACCCGCCGCCGTGTAGGTGGCAAATGTACCGCCGAGGACCGTATGGGCGCCCACCTGCGTCATCAGTGCAGGATCCCACATCTCCGGGTTCTTTGCCGGGGAAAACCCGTCGAGGAACCACGCGTCCGCAGAACCGGACCAGCGTGCAAGCGTTTCGCGGGCATCCCCGATGATGATCTCCGCCTTGAGATCTTCCGTCTCAAAGGCAAATTCCCCGAAACTCAAAGGATCCAGCAGCACCGCCGCATCAAGCTCGGGGAACGCGGCAAGGGCCGCCGCGATATCTTCCGGCGCCATCGGGTAGGCCTCGAAACTCGTGAAGTGCAGCTGCCCGCCGCAGCCTGCCTTTCGGAAGGCCCGCAGGGCCGTCAACATATTCAGACCGGTCCCAAAGCCCAGTTCCGCGATATGGAAGCCAGGCGCGAACCGCTCAGGAAGATCGTTTCCCGCCAAAAAGACATGCCGCGTTTCAGCCAGACCATTGTCGAGCGAGTAATACGGGTCATCAAAACGGATCGAGACGGGGATTTCCCCGTCGCGCCATTCCACCTCTGCCCGCTGGTCGTTCATGCCAATCTGTCCTACACCCGAACCCGCGGGCGACAATGATCAAGGAGGCGCAACTTGTCCACGATGGATGTCACGGTGCTGGGCGCGGGCATTTTCGGCCTGAGCGTGACCTGGGCCTGCCAGCAGCGCGGGGCGCATGTCAGGGTGATCGATCCCCACGGCATCGGCGCCGGGTCAAGCGGCGGGATCGTCGGCGCATTGGCGCCCCATACCCCCGAGAACTGGAACGAAAAAAAGCAGTTCCAGTTCGAGAGCCTGACTATGGCAGAGGAATTCTGGAGCGAAGTTGAGGCAGCCTCTGGTCAATCTCCCGGCTATGCCCGCCTCGGTCGGCTGCAACCGATCCCGGACACGCGAGCGCTGGAACTGGCGCAAAGCCGGGCACGCAGCGCCGCCGATCTGTGGCAAGGAAAGGCCGTCTGGCAGATTGAGGAAGCCGGGCACCGCGCGGGCTGGGAGCCGCAAAGCCCGACTGGCGCGCTAATTTACGATACGCTGAGTGCGCGCATGCACCCGCGTCGCGCGGTGCATGCACTGGCCAGCGCGATCGAGAACGCTGGCGGAGAAATCCTGATCGGGGAAGCGCCTCTAAAAGGTCTCGTCGTGCATGCTACCGGCTATGAAGGCCTGCTGGAGATCGCCCAAGATCTCGATCAACCGGTGGGCAACGGCGTGAAGGGCCAAGCCCTGCTTCTGGACCATGACGCCCGGGACATGCCGCAGCTCTTTGCCGACAGCCTGCACATCGTGCCGCACGCGGATGGAACGGTCGCGGTGGGATCGACCAGCGAGCGCCTGTGGACGGACGCCATCTCCACCGACGCTCAACTGGATGCGGTTCACCAAAGGGCGATCGCCGCTTTCCCGATCCTGCGCGACGCGACGGTTCTGGAACGCTGGGCCGGGGTCCGCCCGCGAGCCAAGAGCCGCGCCCCGATGCTCGGGCACCATCCGGTGCACAAAGGCGCCTTCATCGCCAATGGCGGGTTCAAGATCGGTTTCGGGATGGCACCGAAGGCCGGCGAGGTCATGGCGGATCTGATCCTCGAAGGGCGCGACGCGATTCCGCCAGGATTTCGCCCAGAAGCGTCGATCAAGCCGCGCTGATCACGGCGAAGCTTCGGCGCGCATGCATTGCCGCCCGTCCGGGCCCCGGACCCAAAGCACAAGCCCGTCCCCCTCAGAGCGCGCACAGAACTCCGCCTCTTCGAGATCAAAAAATGGGGCCGTTGCGCGGAAGCCGAATCTGCCCAGTCCGCCGAGCAGATCCTGTGCCATGATCATCAGGTATTGGGCCAGAAGCGGGCCATGCACCACGAGGCCGGGATACCCCTCGACCTCGCGGCAATAGTCGCGATCATAATGGATACGGTGACCGTTGAAGGTCAGCGCCGAATAGCGGAACAGATCCGTTGCATCAAAACTGCGGACCTGCCGCGAGGTCTCGTCCGTGGCGGCAGCCGGTGGCACCGGTTTTGGCGCATCCGGCGAGGGATCGTTGAGGTAGACAAGATCCTGCTCTTCGCGAACGCACAGCGTCTTTCCCTGAAAAATCTCGTGGCTCAGGGTCACCAAGGCCAAAGGACCGGCCCGTCCGGTCTTGCGTTCCGTGCTCTGAAGCACAGTTTGCTTGCGCGCCTCGAGACCAAGTTCGAGATCCTTGAAAAACTGCAAGCGCCCACCGGCCCACATCCTGCGCGGCAATCCCATATCCGGAATGAGCCCGCCCGTCTTGGGATGCCCGTCCCGGCCGAGGTTATCCTTCGGCTGGGCGTCCCAGAAATACACCTGGTGGGCGAAAGGACGCGGCGCGCTGCCAGGCACGCCAAGGCTGGTATTGAGGGTCTCGACCCGTGCGGGATCCATCCGGCAGGTCAGGGTTTGCATTTCTCTGGGTGTTTCGGTCATGGTGCGAAGGTTCACCAGCCGCGCCGGAAAAATGCAAGAGCCATGACTGCAAAACTCACCCGCCTCGATCATCTTGTCCTGACGGTGCGCGATCCTGACGCGACCATCGCCTTCTATGAGGGCGCACTCGGGATGGAAGCGGAGGTTTTCACGGCGGCCGACGGCACACGGCGCACCGCTTTGAAATTGGGAATCCAGAAAATCAACCTCCATCAGGCCGGTGCCGAGTTCGAACCAAAAGCAGAAACCGCAACGCCGGGGTCGGCGGACCTGTGTTTTCTGACTGAAGAACCTCTGGAGACATGGCAGGCGCATCTCAAAGCGAACGGCGTGACCGTGATCGAAGGCCCCGTTCCACGGACAGGCGCCACGGGACCGCTCCGCTCGCTCTACCTGCGTGACCCTGACGGGAACCTGATCGAGGTGTCCGAGCGTGTCTGACCCCTTCTCCGGCATGACTGGATTATTCGATTTCGGCCTCAGCTGGCCCGCCTATCTGTTCTGCCTGCTCGCCGTTTTCGGCGGAACGATGCTGCAGCGCCTCGCGGGACAGGGTTTCGGAATGCTGGCCGCGCCACTGGTCATGCTGGTCGCGCCCGACTACATACCGACCGCGCTTTTGCTGGTTGGATTGGTGGTGGGGCTCTCCTCCACCTCACTGGACTACAAGGCCATAGTGCCGCAGGATTTGCCCGCCGGTTTTGCAGGCCGCACGCTGGGCGCCGTTTTTGCAGCAATGCTCGCCGCCAGTCTGGCCAGCGCTGAGATATTCGCGGCTCTGGTTGCCCTGATCGTCTATCTAGGAATTGCGCTTTCACTTGTGGGAATGCGCGTGGCCATCCGCCCGCCAGCGCTTTTCACGGCAGGGATGACCGCCGGCATCATGGGAACACTTACAGCAATCGGCGCCCCGCCCATGGCCCTGCTCTACCAGCATGTCGATCAGCGCCGATCGGCAGCAACCCAGAACATGTTCTTCTTCTTCGGAATGGTGGTCTCGATCCTCGCGCTGACGTGGCAGGGTTTGGTCGGGACACGCCATATTCTCTTTGCGCTGGCGCTCAGCCCGGTCGTGCCGGTGGCCCTTGTCGCAGCGCAGCCGTTGTCACGCAGGTTTTCCAAGCGGAGCATCCGCCCCGCCGCGCTCACGCTCGCAGGGCTGGCTGCCACGGTGCTCCTGCTCAGGCAGTTTTGGTAGTCTCGGCGCGCAACGCCTCCATCAACTGCTCGAGAGCCGCGATGTAACGTTCGTTCGTCAGCTGGCCGTTTTCGTCAAACTGATCCGCGTTTGCACCCACAAGCACTTCCGGCCCCTGCAGAAGACGCGGACGGAACGCCACGAGCGACAGGCGCAGATTGAACTGCGTCCGCTCCCCGCCCGATCGCCCAGCGGTGGCTGACATGATCGCAACAGGCTTGCCAAGCCACGGGCTACCTTTGGTGCGACTGACCCAATCCAGCGCGTTTTTCAGAACGCCCGAGATCCCTTTGTTATATTCGGGTGTTGAGATCACCACCGCGTGGGCCACCGCGATCTGATCGGCAAGGATCTGGACGGAGGTCGGGATCCCTTCTGCATCCTCCAGATCGCCATCATAGAGCGGCAGACGCAGATCCGCTTCGGTATAACTGGTGGCACCGCCGATCCGCGCCGCCTCACGGATCAGCATACGGTTGTAGGAGCCGCTGCGCAGAGCGCCGGAAATTCCCAATATTGAAAACTCGGACATCAATTCGCCCCTTGATTGGATTGCATTGCCCGGAGAGCTAGTGCGCGGACACGCTTTGTCATTGCAAACGCCGGTCAGTCAGGAAATGAATGGGAAAATCCAATCAGCGGAGTGCCCGATGACACACAGACATGGCGGCCAGATTCTGGCGGATCAACTGCGCATCCAAGGCGTGCGGCGGGTATTCTCGGTGCCGGGCGAGAGCTTTCTGGCCGCGCTCGATGGGCTTTATGAAAGCGGAATCGAGAATATCGTCTGCCGGCAGGAAGGGGGTGCCACGATGATGGCAGAAGCCCATGGCAAGCTGACTGGCACACCGGGCGTGGCCTTCGTCACCCGCGGCCCCGGCGCGACCAATGCCTCGAGCGGCATTCACGTGGGCTTTCAGGACAGCACCCCTATGGTTCTCTTCGTGGGGCAGATTGCGCGCGCGCATCGCGACCGCGAGGCCTTTCAGGAAGTCGACTACCGCCAGATGTACGCGCCGCTCGCCAAATGGGTCGACCAGATCGACGATCCCGCCCGCATCCCCGAAGTGGTGAGCCGCGCCTTCCACGTCGCGACTTCGGGC
>JABDPP010000322.1 GCA_013042765.1 Litoreibacter sp. | reverse complement strand
CCTTTTCAGGAGTGCCCGCCGGCGGGGGGATGACCGTCAGGCCATGCGCCATGATAGCGCATTCTCAGCGCTCCGTCACTCGGCCGTTTTGGGGTCGGCTTCCGGCTTAGCCGCCTTCGCGCGTTCGTCCATGAAGGCGTCAAACTCGGTTTTGTCCTTGGCTTCGCGCAAACGTCCCAGGAAGGCTTCAAACGCGTGCTGTTCGTCTTCGAGACGCTTGAGCATGTCCGCCTTATAGGAGTCGAAAGCGGTGTTGCCGGATGATTTGAAGCCGTGATGGCGTGTGGCCGCACTGCGGCAGGATCCGTTGAACATGCGTTTTCCCCATATCATGTAAGCAAGAAGCGCCAGCCCGAGGGGCCAGAACAGGATAAAGCTGAGGACCATGGCGGCGATCCAGGCACCCTTTCCGCGTTGGTCCAGCCAATGCTCGGCGCGGTTGGGAAAGGTGGCAATTGATGACATGCGTGCGTCTCCTTTTCAAAAGTTAATGTTATTTACATTTACATAGATGTTAGCGCCATCGTGCGCTTTCAAGAGGGAAGGGATGGAATTTCGGGTAAATCGTATTGGTAGACTGTTATTAAAGAAAAAAAACGCCCGGCAAATGAGCCGGGCGTTTCCTGTTCTTCGGTGTTTACTCAGGGTCAGGAGGTCAGCTCATAGCCCCGTTCGCCATGCGATGTCAGGTCAAGACCGGTGGTTTCGTCTTCTTGTGAGACCCGGATCGGGAAGATGGTTTTCGCCACCAGCACGATGATCACGGTGACGACGATCGTCCAGACGCCAACCACGAGAAGGCCGCCAAGCTGCGCGGTCCAGCCGGCATGGCCAAAGACTGCCAGCATGATGATGCCGAACATGCCGCCGACGCCGTGCACTGCGAAGACATCCAGCGTGTCGTCGATCTTCAGCGCGTTCTTCACGACGCTGCACATCTCCTGACACATGACACCGGCAACCGCACCGATGATCATCGCTTCAACCGGACCGACAGAGCCCGAAGCCGGCGTGATCGAGGCCAAACCCGCGATCGTGCCCGTGACCATGCCCACCAGCGAGGACTTGCCGTAACGGATGCGTTCCCACAGGGCCCATGTCAGCGAGGCCATTGCCGCCGAGATATGGGTGACTGTCAGCGCCATGGCGGCACCGCCATCGGCTGCCAGCTGCGAGCCGCCGTTGAAGCCGAACCAGCCGACCCACAGCATCGCGGCCCCGATCATCACCATGCCCGGGTTGTGCGGCGGTTTGGATTTGTCGGACCGTGCGCCGAGGAAGACCGCAACCACGAGCGCTGCGAGGCCTGCGGTCTGGTGCACGACGATGCCGCCTGCGAAATCGTTGACGCCTTCGGAGAAGAGCGACCATTCCGCACCTGCCAGCAGGCCACCACCCCAGATCCAGTGCGCGACCGGCGCGTAGCAGATCAGCATCCACAGGCTGGAGAAGAGCAAAACGAAGCCGTAGCCGATGCGCTCCACGTAAGCGCCCACGATCAGCGCCGGGGTGATGATCGCAAAGGTCATCTGGAAGGCGAAGAACAGGACTTCGGGGATCGTGCCCGACAGAGTCTCGGAATCAATCCCGTTCAGGAAGGATTTGCCAAGCCCGCCCCAGTAGGCGTTGCCATCACCAAAGGCGATCGAATAGCCCGCGACGAGCCAAAGGATGCTCATCAGGCAGGCGATTGAGAAACACTGCATGAAGACGCTCAGCACGTTTCGCGCACGCACCAGTCCTCCGTAAAATAGTGCCAATCCCGGCAGTGTCATGAACAGCACAAGGGCTGTTGCGACTATAATCCAGGCGGTATCTGCTCCGTTCATCGTCCCCTCCGACGTTGTTTTTCATGTCGAAGCGCTAAAGACCGTGGCTAACCTGCAAAGAAAAGAGGCGGAGGCGTTTGAATTTGCCACTTTTCGCGGCAATAGGTAAAAAGCCTAAAAATTAGACGCAATAGGGGCGCAACGCTTCTTTTTGCGCCGCTTCCTGTTTCAGGTTTTGTGCGTCAGGGCGTCCAGAAGCAGCGCAATTCCATGAGCAACACTGGCCGCGCGCACCGCGCTCCGGCCGCGCGCGCCGAACTCGACTGTCTCGGTGCGGGTGGGAGCGCCAACCTGTGCCACGCCAAAGCAGACACGACCTTCGGGCTTGTGGTCCGAGCCGCCCGGCCCGGCGATCCCGGTGACCGACAGGGCCAGCTCCGCCTTGGAGTTGTAGAGCGCGCCCTCGGCCATTTCGGCGGCCACCTCCTCGGAGACGGCGCCATGGGCCTCGAGCGTCGCCGCGCGCACGCCAAGCATCGCCATCTTCGCGTCGTTCGAATAAGTCACGAAGCCCCGGTCGAGCACTTTAGAGCTGCCGGGGATCTCCGTCAGGGACCCGGCGATCAGCCCGCCGGTGCAGCTTTCCGCGGTGGTGATCATCACGCCCTTCGCGCGGGCGATCTCAAGGATTTTCTGCGCGCTCACATCAGCACCCCATGAGAAAAGGCCGCTGCCGCCATCACGACGATGGCTGCCAGAAGGCCCGCGATCAGGTCGTCGAGCATCACGCCCACCGGTCCGGTCTTGCGGTCGGCCCAGCCCACGGGGCCGGGCTTCCAGATGTCAAACAGCCGGAACATCACGAATGCGGTCAGAACCCCCGGCCAGAGCGCCCAGAACCCCGCGCCCGAATGCATCGCGCCGACGGAGACGGGCAAAAGCGCGATCCACTGGCCTGCGACCTCGTCG
>JABDPP010000317.1 GCA_013042765.1 Litoreibacter sp. | reverse complement strand
CCCGGATCCCGTCCGGGCTCGACGCATTGCTCGCCCGCGATGGCCATGCCAATGTCAGCGAGGCCGTTGGCAGCAGGCGGTCTGACTGGCTTTGACGCATGGCAAAATCGCATTTCACACCACGACGATTTTGAAGGGAAAAACCGTGACGCATCCGACAATCGCAGTTCTGGGAACAGGCTTTATGGGGGCACCTATGGCACGCAACCTTCTCAAGGCGGGTTACCCGGTGCAGGTCTGGAACCGCACGGCTGAGAAGGCGCAGGCGCTGGCAAAAGACGGTGCTGTGGTTTGTGGCTCTGCCGTCGAGGCCGTTTCAAACGCGGATTTCGTGATCACCATGCTCAGCGATGGGCCAACGGTTGATGCGATGATGCGAGATAAGGCAGTAACTGATGCGCTGAAGCCCGGGGCGATCTGGGTCGACATGAGCTCGACCAAGCCTGCCGAGGCACGCGTCCAGGCCGATTACTTGTCGGGTCTCGGGTTTGCCCGCCTCGATGCGCCTGTTTCGGGTGGCACAAAGGGTGCGGAGGAAGCCACGCTCGCGATCATGGCAGGCGGGGACGCGGCCGCGTTTGAGGCGGCGCTGCCCATGCTCAATGCTATGGGTCGTGCGACCCACGTGGGCCCGACCGGCTCAGGTCAATTGGCCAAGTTAGCGAACCAGGCCATCGTCGGCGCAACGATCGCCGTGGTGGCGGAGGCAACACTACTGGTCAAGCAGGGCGGCGGGGATCCGGACGCGATGCGCGAAGCGCTGAAGGGCGGTTTTGCCGACTCGCGGATCCTCCAGCTTCATGGCGCACGCATGACCAGCGGAGATTACACCCCTGGGGCAATGTCGACGATTCAACTCAAGGACATGGTTAACATCGTGGGCGAGGGGGAACTTTGCGGGATAGAGCTGCCGGTGTCGAAATCCGTGCGCGACCGGTTTGCCTATCTGTGTAATGAGCTGGGTCAGGGCGAAAAAGATCACGCTGCTCTTTTTCTGGAACTGCTAGCGCGCAACGGGTTGTCCACATGAAGGTCCTGATCCTCGGCGGCGGTGGAATGCTTGGCCAGAAGCTGGCCCGCCGTCTGATCGAGAATGGTCTGAACGGCGACGCGACTCCCGAAATAACTCTGCATGACGTGGCCTTCCCGGCCGAGCGGTTTCCAGGCGTGGAATACAAGACGGGCTCGATCGCGGATCCGGGTGTCATGGAAGGCATGGCAAGCCTGCGCCCCGACGTGATCTTCCACCTCGCTTCCATTGTGTCTGGTGAAGCGGAGATCGATTTCGACAAGGGCTGGCAAGTAAACATGCACCCGACATGGGCGCTGTTGCAGGCCCTGCGCAGCGAGCATGACGCATCCGGCGGGGCATATGTCCCGCGATTGGTCTTCACCTCCTCCATTGCAGCCTTCGGCAGTCCGTATCCGGAACGCATCGGGGACGATTTCCTGTGTGCGCCGCAAACCTCTTACGGGGCACAAAAGGTGATCTGCGAAACGATGATCGCTGACTTCAGCCGCAAGGGTTTCATCGACGGGCTGTCGATCCGTTTGCCCACGATCTGCGTTCGTCCCGGCAAGGCCAATCTGGCCGCGTCTTCCTTCTTTTCAGGCATCATCCGGGAGCCGCTCAGCGGGGTTGAGGCGGTTCTGCCGGTTCCTGATACGGTGCGGCACTGGCATGCCTCCCCGCGGACTGCGGTGGGGTTTCTGACGCATGCCGCGGGACTTGATACGGCGCTTCTTGAAGGGCGTCGCGCGCTCAACCTGCCGGGTGTCTCCTGCACTGTGGCAGAGCAGATCGACGCATTGCGGGAGATTGCTGGTGCGGAAACCGTCGCACTGATCCAGCCGCAGCCGGACCCTGCGATCATGAAGATCGTCGAGGGCTGGCCCCGGGATTTCGACCCTGTGCGGGCACGTGAGCTCGGATTCCAGGCGGAAACCAGTTTTTCCGATATCATTCGGGTCTATCTGGAAGACGACCTGCCCAACGCAAAATCGGGTTAGATTTCCAGGTTGGTCTCTTTGAGGTTCGCAAAATAAGGAAAATGTTCCGTTTTGCCGGTAAGGCCGTGATCTTTTCCTATCCTCACACCTCTTCGGCGACCTGTATTCCGCATTGCGGAAAATCCACGGCAAACGCGTCTTTTCACGTCACTTGAACCTGCCTGCGCAGGGCGTATTTAGCAGCTCTGAACCTTCAAATGAGATGTTGTGCGATGCTGTATGAACTCGAACTTCTGACCCTTGAACCGGTCAAAGCGGCTTTGATCTTCGGAGCCCTTCTGGGCCTTGGTTTTGGTGCACTGGCACAGATCACGCGTTTCTGTTTGCGTCGCGGGCTGGTCGGGCAGGGCCGTGATCGCCAACAGGCACTGGGAACATGGCTCACAGCCCTTCTCGTGGCGCTGATCGCGACACAGGGCGCGGCCTATTTCGGCTATGCAGATTTCTCTGAGCACCGTTTCGCGCAAGCTGGCCTGCCCTTTGCGGCCATTGTGCTGGGCGGCCTGGCCTTCGGGGCCGGCATGGTTTTGACACGGGGGTGCATTTCACGCCTGACGGTCCTCTCTGCTTCCGGCAACCTTCGGGCCGTTTTCGTCATTGCGACCTTTGCGATCGTGGCACATGCCACGCTGAAGGGCGTTCTGGCGCCTGCTCGTGTCGCGATCGGAGCACAGACCGTGGATCTCGGTGAGGCCGCGACCGCGTCTGGTTGGGTCGGAGGACCGCTCTTCTGGTCCGCTCTGGCTGCTATTGGGCTGGCCGCCGTCATTTATCGGGCACGCCCACGCCCGCTTCACATTGTGCTTGCGGCCCTGATCGGCCTGCTGGTCCCGGTTGGATGGATCGGCACTGGCGTGCTGCTCTATGACGAGTTCGAACCGATTGCGCTGGAAAGCCTTTCCTTCACCGCACCATGGTCCGAAACCCTGTTCTGGACCGTAGCCTCGAGCGCCATCCCGGCTGGCTTTGGAACTGGCCTTGTTGCCGGTGTAATCGGTGGTGCCTTCCTGTCTGCCGCTTTCCGTGGAGACCTGGAGCTTTCCAGTTTCGAGACGCCACAACAAACCCTGCGCTACATTGCCGGTGGCGGCCTGATGGGCTTTGGTGGTGTTCTGGCCGGTGGATGCACGCTGGGTGCAGGTCTTTCGGGTGTCTCGACGCTGAGCGTCTCAGCGCTTCTGGCCTTGGGTGCGATCATGGTGGGCGCACGGTTGACCGATCGTGCTCTGGCGGGGCAGAGCACGGGCGACAGCTCACTGGTTCCCGCCGAGTAAGCTCCGCGGGTTCTCTG
>JABDPP010000310.1 GCA_013042765.1 Litoreibacter sp. | reverse complement strand
AGCCTGTTCATTGCAACTGCGCCCTTCACAATCCCATGGTTGCTGTCCTGGTGGGCTGGTTGGGAAAACAGCTTTTCCAAAGGATATGAACAGGCATTTGTCGGTCCGCTGCTCGGTCTCTGCGGCGTCGTTCTGTTCTGTGTTATTATGGTTTGGCTCCCGATGGCTCTGGCACACCAGGCTGTTGAGAACCGCTTTCTCGCGATTTTCGATTTTGCCCGGGTGCGCAGCGCGGTGCGGCACAGCGGGTGGGGTTACTTGTTCCTTGCAATCGTTACCGTCGTCGCAGGTCTACCCTATTTTGCAAGCCGGGGACTGGTGACCTTCATGGGGACGGCGATTGAGCCTTTGACCGCGGATCAGCTTGAAGCGCTACGCCTAGCTATTTTGATCGCAACGTCAGCATACATTGTGATCGCACTGATTATTTTGCGTGGATGGGTGGCGCGCATCTATGCCACTGCTGTGGCCCGAGCTCTTGAAGGGCCAGATGCGTCGATCTGGGCCTCGTCGCCTCTACACGCTGGCCGACGAGGCGGCAATCGTTCATGGGCGCTGACACATTGGCTGAGAGTCGTCGTGCTGGCCCTCATTTGGTTTGGTTTGGTCGCGCAGATATTTGTGGCACAGTTCCTGAACCACGATTGGCATCTCTGGCTCAACCACCCACTCGTTGCGCTACCGTGGATCCGATAGCAATT
This sequence comes from Litoreibacter sp., assembly GCA_013042765.1. Taxonomy (GTDB): domain Bacteria; phylum Pseudomonadota; class Alphaproteobacteria; order Rhodobacterales; family Rhodobacteraceae; genus Litoreibacter. Next base: position 14,935 of record JABDPP010000310.1, on the reverse strand, counting down.
GGCGCAGGAACGATGATTTAAATATGTGGATAGACGTCAACGCCCCAGACCGGATTTTCGCCACATCTTCAAGCGCCGCGCTGCAGCTCCTCGAAACCTGACATTCGCCGCATGTGCGAGGGTGGCAACTCTACAGACGGCTGCAACGCGGACGAAGAAGTCGTCGGCTTTAACAGCGCAAATGACGGCATTTGTGACATCACCTATGGCGCCTCTACCTTACAAAGTTGAACCTAGCAGTTTAGCACCTAAATCTCAGCGCTCTTTCGCCCGCAGACGTACAAAACAACCCAAAAAACCACTCCGACCACCAAACCGACGAAAAGTCCCTGTGGGATAAGCAAGATATCTGAAAAGAAGATTCGCCTGATGTTCGGAGAAGCCATCAAGACGCCGAAGGCAGACATGCCGATTTGTCCGACGATACCAGACGCCGAAATAGTAGGAAGCCATCCATCCGGAAGTGATTTTTCAAATCTTCGATTGATTGCAAAAAGAATCGCTAAGACAGGTGCGACATACGGAGGCGTAATAAGCAGCAATAAAGGCAGTGCGCATGGACTGTCGTAGCAAGCCCCCGGGTCTGACTGGAAAATAACGTACCCAAGACCCATCGGGACTACGATGGCCAGGAAGCCAGCGACTAGGTAACTAACAACCCCTAGATTCCGATTGAAGAACAGCATCGTTTTCCCAGGCGCTCCAGACCGTCTTTCGATCGTTATGCACACAAATGGTGTCACGTTTTTGGCCGCGTGGCTGAAGACCGGACATTCGTGCGGATCGCAGCATTGGTCAAGTTGGGCTCGTTGGGTGTTTTCGCTGCGAGAGGTCTGAATGGCTGGTTGCGTGGTTCAGGCCAATATCACTGCGTCTCAGACGTTCGTACGAGATCAAATGAAACAAGCCAGTTCGCTGTGCATCCAGGTTTCCTGGTAGGCCTCGGGCAGTCCCCTTCTGTCCCCCAATGCTGAGACCAGCATTGGTGAAGGAATATCTCATTGGGTGGCTCCCGAATTATTCGAATTTAAACGAGGAGCAAAAGTGGCGGAGGTACTTTAGACAGGTATAGGAGATGCAATGGCAACTGATTTATTGGAACTCGGGTCGAAATCGTCACGTGCAACTGTACTGCTTGCTCATGGTGCGGGAGCACCGATGGATTCCCCGGGGATGACAGCGATTGCAGAGGCTCTGACTTCGGAAGACATCAGGGTTGTTAGGTTTGAATTCGCCTACATGGCGGCGCGTCGGTCTGGTGGTTCTCGCAGGCCACCACCACGTGCGGACAAACTGATCCCAGAGTACCACGCTGCAATCGACAATCTTCAATCCGATTGTCCGCTGATTATCGGCGGTAAATCAATGGGCGGTCGTGTGGCCAGCATGATAGCGGATGAGCTCTTTGAAGCAGATCGCATCGCTGGCCTTCTCTGTGTGGGTTATCCATTTCACCCACCGCACAAGCCCGAACAGCTTCGCACTGAGCATCTGAAATCCCTGCGAACGCCAACGCTGTTCTGCCAAGGAACACGCGACCAATTTGGCTCCATCGATGAAGTCAGTGACTACGAACTTTCGTCATCCATCCAATTGGCTTGGTTCGAAGATGGGGACCACGATTTGAAACCCCGCAAACGCGTCTCAGGCTTCACCCATCAGGATCACATGAAGACGATGGCACAGTCGGCCTCCGCGTGGGTCGAAAGGATTGGATCTTAGTCGCGAGTCAACATCCCTGTCGCAACGGCTGCGCCCTTCAATTGGAACTCCGCCGCCCGAACGCTATGTTCTCCACTAAGCCGTGGTATTCATCTGCACGATCCGGGAGCGCGAACCATATGATCGACCTTTCGCGCCGCAAATTCTTCATAACCGTTGGCTTGTCTTCAATGTCGCTGACGGGGCTGACAGGAATCTTAATGGCCAGTGAGTTACCCGATCTCAATGCATTGACGCTTGAGCAAAGCTTAGAATCGGCCCTGCGTAAAATCGGCACTACCCGCTGCGTCGCAGCCGCAGATACTTTGGCCCAGCCCCATTCAGTTCCCTCACCGATCAGCATACACCTTCGAAGTGCTGGGATAGACGAGGCTGGGGCGGCGCGGATTGCCAGAGCATTGACCTCCTTATCGGAAGCGGAGCGCTCCAGGCTGCACTCTTTCAGTCTCAGCTATAACGGGATTGGTGATATCGGGGCTTTGGCAATGGCTGCCTCGCTGCCAGAAACCTTGGGAGAATTGGGTTTGGTTGGCTGTTCCATTGGCGACGACGGCGGTGAAGCTATTCTCAACTGGGCGAAAAACGCCACAGGCTTAAGAATGATCTGCATCGAAGGCAACGCGATGTCGCAGGAGATGCGCGAAAGGTTCACGGGCCTGCGCAAGACTTCTCCCAACATGGCTGTTTACGTCTAGACGCTTTCTGCTTTCCAAAACTCCGCGAAGAACTCGGCGTCCTCAACGAATTCCACTGAATCCAAAACATCTGGCTCGACTGCACCCGGTCTGCTGGATTTCAAAGGTTGTTTCTGCGGATCTCACACAGTGAAATCCGCAGACACCGGTACTCTTCCTGTTACATCGGCGTATTGATATAATGGTCCAAACGCGCTGCTGAGAGCGCCGTTGAGAAGGCGAGCCTTCCCTGTTCGATCCTACCCATTCGCTGATGTCGGCAAAAAATTTCCCTGCTAATGAGGTTAGGGAATTCTTGAGTAGAGTGCTGTTTTATATGGAAAATCAGAGCTAAAGTGGCAGGGTTGCCGGTGATCTAGCGCGGTTTCCCTGTATTTTCCCTGTTAACAGGGAATTTCCGGGCGAGACTGGTTCGCTCGAGACTGCCTGCACAGCCACTCCTTCAAAATCGATGTGTCTTTTGATAGCTGTCGTGGGGTTTCTCATGGTGGCCGGCTGTGTTCGCGCTTCCGGACACGGAGGATTGCGCCGCATTTGGCTTAAGGTAGCGGCGTGGCCACTGTGGCGAAGAAGGAAATGTCAGTGACTCAATCAACCGAAGCGAGTGTCAGCGAAACAGGGTTTCGGTGGTTTATTCTGTTCGGGGTCTGGCTGATCTATTTCGCGTTTGGCGTGTCCATCGCCTCCATGGCGCCGCTCGTCGCGCCGGTGAGCGCCGACCTGATGGCGGGCAACACGGTTATGGGCGCAATTATGGGTGCGTGGCCCCTGACCTACATCGTCGCGGCCATTCCCTGCGGGATCCTGCTCGACAAGTTTGGCGTGCGCCCGATGCTGGTCGTCGCCGCCCTGATCATGGCGGCCTCCCTCGTGGCGCGAAGCTTTGCGGAGACGCCGATAGAAATGCTTCTGGCGGTGGCTCTCTTCGGGGCAGGTGGCCCGCTGATCTCTGTTGGTGCGCCCAAGGCGATTGCAGGCCTCTTCGTAGGAACACGCAGAGCCATGGCCATGGGTATCTACGTGACCGGACCGTACCTCGGCGGGATCGTTGCGCTGTCCCTGACCAACAGTGTGGCGATGCCTTTGGCAAGCGGTAACTGGCGAGGCGTTATGCTGATCTATGCAGGCCTTGTGCTTCTGAGCGGTTTCATCTGGTTCGTAATCTCCAGCCTGCCGTCATACCGATCGCAAAACGGGTCATCCGAGCCGGGGAAGAAGTTCAACCTTGCCGCGTTCAAGGAGATCCTGCAGTTGCCCGAGGTCCGGTTGATCCTGACAATGAGCATTGGGATCTTCTTCATCAACCATGCGCTCAACAACTGGTTGCCGGAGCTTTTGCGCAATCGGGGCTTCTCGCCCGTGGAAGCTGGCTACTGGGCGGCTATCCCCTCCGCGTTAGGCGTTCTCGGTGTTCTGGTCATCCCACGTCTCGCGACGCCGGAGCGTCGCCTGAAGGTCATGGGGGCGCTCTTTTGCGCGTCCTTCCTCGCCAGCCTGCTCCTTCAGTCTGACAATGAGGCCTTGCTGGCGCTTGGATTGGTCCTGCAAGGGCTTGCGCGCGGGTCGATGATGACCGTGGCTATTCTGATCCTGATGGAGACGCCCAAGGTCCCGCCGGACAGGTTGGGGCTTGCAGGCGGGTTGTTCTTCACCACGGCAGAGATCGGGGGAGTGCTGGGGCCGTTCTCCTTTGGCTTGCTGTCAGACCTGAGTTCCGGATTTGTAGTTCCGCTCCTGTCGATCTCGCTGGTTTGCCTTTGCTTGCTGGTTATTCTGGCCCGGCTCAGAGTAGCTCAGGCTTGAGAAACTCACACGTGAACAAAGTGGGGGCCTCTAGCCCGCGCGTCCGGCGAGGCGGCCCAGAACAACAGCGGTGAGCAGGCCGTTGCCCGACAGGTATCCGCTGTCACCTTGCCCCGAGACGCCACAAGCAGCACCCCCGCCTGCGAAAAGGTTCGGAAACGCCGTGCCGTCCTTGCGAAGCACTTGAGCCCTGTCGTTGATCCGCAACCCGCCCTGAGTGTGAAAGAGAGCACCGGTGACGCGTACACCGCAAAGGGGCGCGGCAAGCGGAGTGGAACCAAAACTGCGACCGAAGCCGTCTGTGCCGCCCTGTGGGATTTCGGACAGGGTGTTCTTGAGCGCTTCGGCGGGTAATCCTAGTGCCTGCGCCAATCCTGTGATCGTGTTGCTTTTGTGGACGGCGCCAATGGCCTCGGCACGTTTGAAATCTTCAAACTGGCGCGCAATGCCGGCGATGCGATCGTCGAAGATGGCAAAAGCCTCTCCGCCGGGTTGCGAAAGCACCGCGCGTGCGGCTTCCGAGTAGCCCTGCGATTCATCCCAGAAGCGCTGGCCGTCACGATTGACCTGCACACCGCCTTCAGTGATGACGGCCCAGGTGATCAGGATGCCATGCGGATCGGCCACGTTGCCGTGACCCTGATAGGCACCAAGATGCTGGGTGTCTGCTCCGATTTCATCCGCCCAGATCACCGCCTCGCCGCGGTTGCCGTCATGGCCGAACCAGAGGCCACCTCCGATCTCCGGCATATGCCGGTCCACCAGCGTCCGGTTGCCGCCAAACCCATTGCAGGCGAGGATCAGGCGGTCGCAACCGATGGTCTCGACCCCGCCATCGGGCCGTCGCACCGAAACGCCGCGGATCAGGATGTCTTCATGAAACAGAACCTCGGCGCGCCGTTCGCAGATAATGTCGATTTCTGCACTTTCGCAGGCAGTCCGCAGGGCATCGATCAGTTCCGCGCCCGATCGGGTGGGCAGACCATGCATCCGTCGACGACTATGGCCAGGATAGTCGAAATTCGTGACCACCGAAAAGGGTAGGCCATGGGCCTCGGCCAGCCAGTCGATGGCTTCGGCTGCGTTGCCGGCCAGCAGATGGACAAGGGCTTGTTCGTTCTCCCCTTTGGCCTTGGTCTGGATATCGGCGGCAAAAAGCTCTGTGGTATCTTCAATACCGGCGTGGCGCTGGATCTTGGTCCCGGCGGCGGGGATCAGGCCCGCCGAAAGCGCGGTAGAGCCGCTGGGCACGGCATCTGCTTCAATGACCAGAACCTCCTGTCCAGCTTCCCGCGCAGAGAGGGCTGCCACGAGGCCACAGGCCCCCGCGCCGATGATCAACGTTTCGCAGGAGATGTCGAAGCTTGCCGGGGGTGGGGCGGCTCTAACTTTCGTTTGCGTCATAGCGGGCGCCTTTTTCAAGCATATCCGCCGTGCCAATCACCTTGTTCAACCCGTCGAAATCGAACATGCGGTCGGCGAAGGGACGGTTGCTTCCGTGAGCGTTCAGACTCGCGTAGTAATCCTGTGCGGTCCGTGCCAACGCGCGTACGATCCCGCCTGGAAAGATAACGATGGAAAACCCCAGTTTCTCAAGATCGTCCGCCCCGGTGATGGGCGTTGCGCCACCTTCGACCATATTGGCCAGAAGTGGCACGCGGGCGGTAAACTGTTTGGCGATGTTTTCTAGTTGGTCGCGGCTTTGCGGTGCTTCAATGAACAGGACATCCGCCCCGGCCTCAAGATAGGTCTCGGCCCGATCCGTTGCGGCCGAGAACCCTTCGACTGCGATGGCGTCTGTCCGGGCAATGATCAGGGTCTCGTTTGAGGCGCGCGCATCGGCCATCGCGGAAATCTTGCCTGCCATTTCATCCGCAGAGATCAGCGATTTGTCGGCAAGGTGGCCGCACCGTTTGGGATAGGTCTGGTCCTCAACCTGCAAGGCCGACGCCCCGGCACGTTCATAGAGCCGCATGGTGCGCTGGGCGTTCAGAGCGTTGCCGAACCCGGTGTCGGCATCAATGATGACCGGCAATGCCGTCCGGTCGGCGATCAGTGTCATCGTGTCGGCCATTTCGTTGGAGCTGGTCAGGCCAATATCAGGCCGGCCAAGCCGTGTGTAGGCGACCGCTGCCCCGCTGAGGTAGAGCGCTTCGAATCCGGCTTCGGTGGCGAGCGAAGAGGTAAGCCCGTCATAGACGCCGGGCGCGACCAGGATCTCTTTCTGGGCAAGGCGGGATTTGAGGCTCATGCTGCACCCTCCAGCCAGTTCAACGCGTCGGCGCAACTCATCTGGTGGGTGACGGTGCCCAGCGACAGAAGCGTTGCATCATGCACCTCCTGCTTGAACGCCGCAGAGCCATCAGTGAGCATGACGGTTTCAATGTTGCGCAGATGTGCGTCCCGCAAGGTCGAGGCAACGCCGCCATTGGTAACGATACCGCCTACGATGAGGTGCTCTATCCCGGTTGCGCGCATGAGGTATTCCAGCCGCGTCTGGTAGAAGGCGGAATAGGCCACCTTCTCTATCACGTAATCTGCCGGATACAGCGTATCAACCAACTGATGTCCGAAACTGCCCGGGGCGAAATCGCCCTTGGCCAGAAACGGGCGCAGCTCTTTTAGGTGCGGTGCGATGAGCGGCTCGCCGTCGCGATCCGGAACCAGCGTGAACTGGGCGGAGAAAAAGCGGCCGCCCTTTTCGCGCAGTGCCTTTACAAGAGGCGCGATACGGTCCGGGAGGGCCGCAATACTTTCTGCCGCCTGACCGGCGCGCCCGTAGGCGCCCTCTGGATGAATAAAATCGTTCTGCAGATCGATTGTGAGCAGCGCCGTGCGGGCCGGGTCCCAGCTTCTTGGATCACTCATGATGCGCCCTCCACGGGTTCAATAATTGTGTTGCCAAACCGGTCTACGCGCCCTTGAAGGCCCGGTTCGATCAATACAGTGGTGTCAGGCTGCTCCAGAATGGCCGGACCTGCAACCACGGTACCTACTGGCAGGTTGAGGCGGTCGTAAATCGCCGTGTCGTACCAGCTGTCAGCAAAGTGCACTGGACGTGATGCCTTGGCGTCGACCTTGCCTTCGCTGGACGGTGCCAGCGTTTCGAGGTCAAATTTCGGACGCTTGCCTGTTACAGCGCTGCGCAGGTTGAGGATCCGCCGCACACCGTTTTTCAGAAGGCGCCCGAAGGTTGCCTTGTAGGCTGTATCGAATGCGTCTTCGATCTCGGATTTCGTCGGTGGCGTGACCGTCCCGTTCTCCACTGACACGGCAACCGGCACAGAGACCGTGTGTGTCTGGCCGATATAGGCCATGTCGAGTTCGAAGGTGACGTTGCGGGCCTCGAACGTTGTTCGGGCCGCATCCAGAAGCGCCATGCCTTCATCCGTATGCGCCTGCATGAAAGCGCCAAGCGCATTTTCATCGAGGGTTGAGACCAGCGAATTGATCGTCTGCACGAAATCCTGTCGCATATCGGCGATGACGCAGCCCATGGCAGAGGTCACGCCGGGGTAGCGCGGCACGATCGCGCGAGCGATCCCAACTTCGGCCAGCATGGCGCCGGTATGCAGTGCCCCGCCGCCGCCAAAGGGCATGAAGGCGAAACGTTTCGGGTCGAACCCACGCTCGATACTGACAAGGCGGATGGCACCGGCCATGCGCGAATTCGCCACCCGCAGGATGGCTTCGGCCGCTTCAAGCGTGCTGAGGCCCAAGGGGGCGCCCACATGGATATCAATCGCTTTGGAAGCCGCTTCAACGTCCAGCCGCTCGAGCTTGCCGCCGATCGGGTTTTCCGGGTCGATCCGCCCCAGAACGACATTGGCATCCGTCACGGTCGGGCGGTCATTGCCGAGGCCATAGGCGACCGGACCAGGATCTGAGCCCGCACTTTCCGGGCCAATGTTGAGAAGCCCGCCCTTATCGACCCACGCGATCGAGCCGCCACCGGCGCCAATCGTCGTGATCTCGATCATCGGGTTTCGCACGACCATGCCAAAGTCAATCGATGTCTGCGGCGACAGCATCGATTGCCCTTCGGAGATCAGGGAAACATCGAAGCTGGTCCCGCCCATGTCTCCGGTAATCACGTTTTCAAACCCGGCGGATGTCGCGATATAACCCGCTGCGATCACCCCGGCTGCAGGGCCAGAAAGGGCTGTGCGCACAGGCAGGCGGCAGGCCGTGTCCACGGCCATAACGCCGCCGTTTGACTGAACGATCATGAATTCGCCGTCGAACCCGCCTTGCTTCAGTGCGTTTTCCAGTCGGCCAAGGTAGCCAGACACCTCAGGCTGCAGATAGGCGTTGAGAGCGGTGGTGGAGAACCGTTCGAATTCGCGGATCTCGGGCAGGATTTCATGGCTGGCCGAGACATGGTCGTTAGGCCAGATCTCGCGTACCGCTGACACTGCGGCAGTTTCGTTTTCAACGTTGGCGTAAGAGTTGGCAAAGAGGATCGCAATGGCCTCACACCCCTGCGCGCAAAGCGTTTCTGCCGCGATGCGCACTGCGTCGAGGTCTACAGGCGTGCGGATGGTGCCGTCGGCAAGCGTGCGTTCGGGTACTTCAAGGCGGTTGCGACGGTCGACCACGGGTTCAAAATCACCGCGCAGACCCCAGGTGCGGGGCCGGTCACGACGGCGCATCTCCAGTACATCGCGTAGACCTTCAGTGCAGATCACACCAATGCGCGCGCCCTTGCGTTCCAGCAGAGCGTTGGTTCCTGCCGTGGTGCCGTGGACGACAACAGAGATTTCGGAGAGGTCGTCGACCTCGCGCCCGATCCCGTCAAGAAAACCGCCGGACTGATCCGGACGGGTGGTCGGTACCTTGGCCACCGACGCGGTGCCTTCGGCTTCGTTCAGGACAAAGACATCTGTGAACGTGCCACCGACATCGACACCAATCATGCGCCCGCTCATTGTTCGACCTCCCGCCAGGATGTGCCGTATGAATTGTCTGCTTCTTCTGCACTGACCAGCCCGCGGGCAACGTCGCGCGCAACCGCTTCAGGTGCGCGTGTTTCCGCAGCGCCGTATCCGCCACCGCCAGGTGTCTCAAGCCGGACGGCCTGGCCTTGCCTGAGGCTGATGCCACGCATTTTTGAGGCCAGCGGTGGGTGTTTCCAGCCATCATCCTGTTCGTAAGAGAAGACGTTCAGCTCCGCGTCACCACCCTCGGCGATACCCTTGGGCGCGAAACGACCACGCTCGCCAAAGAGGAAGGCTTCGGCGCCATTTTCTTCCAGCACTTCGATCTCGTAGATGGCGCCAAGCCCGCCGCGATGCGCGCCCGCACCGGCACTGTCCGGGCGCAGCGCCCACTGTCTGAACATCACCGGGTAGGCTGCCTCAAGGATCTCCATTGGCGGGATTGTCGCGGTCGAGATAGGGGCGTTTCCGTGGTTGAGCCCATCGCTTTCGATCGAGCCGCCATGGCCGCCGCCGTAGAAGCTGAACATCACCCAAGGCTGCCCGTTGCTGCGCTTTCCGGTAATCGACAGCGCATTGATCGTGCCATAGGCGTTCGCCACCACGCGGTCCGGTGCTGCGTGGGAAAAGGCGGAGAAGACCACGTCGATCATTCGTAGGATCGTCTCAGTATAGCCGCCGGTGGGGGCAGGGAACTCTGCCGAGAGAAGTGAACCTTCCGGCACGATCACATCGATTGGACGCATGACGCCAGCATTGGCGGGTAAAGTTGGGAAAATGTGCTTGATTGCCACATAGGCCGTAGCGACCGTTGTCGGGAGGGCGATGTTCACCGGGCCTGCGCATTGCGGCGATGAGCCGGTGAAATCGAGCGTCATGCGGTCGTCTTTGATTTCCAACGCGACTCTGATCTTCAGAGGCTCATCCGCAATGCCGTCATTGTCGAGGAAATCCTCAGCTTCCCAACGGCCATCTGGCAGGTCCTCAAGCTCCGAGCGCATCAGTTGCTCAGCTCGATGTCCGAGCGCCTCCAGCGCGGCGGAGACCGTTTCTGCGCCGTACTCATCCAGCAACTCGTCCATCCGCTTGATGCCGAGATCGAGCGCTCCCAACTGGCCGTTTAGATCTCCCATGGCCGATTGTGGCAGGCGCGTGTTGCGCAGGAGGATGTCGATGATGTCCTGGTTGACCTCGCCCGCGCGGGCCAGTTTGACGGGGGGCAGCACGAAGGCTTCCTGGAATACTTCGGTAGCCGCCGGGTTGTAATTGCCGGGCACTGCGCCACCCACATCATGCCAGTGACCAACCGAGGCGAGGTAGCAGAACAACATGCCGTCGCGGAAATAGGGCCGCACCAGCCGCATGTCGCTGAGATGTGTGCCGCCAATATGGGCGTCATTGAAAATATAGATATCGCCATCTGCCAGATCGCCGTCTTCCGCCGCCTTATCGATCACGGCCTGCACCGCGAATGACATGACCCCTACGAAAATCGGAAGGCCCGACTTGCCCTGAACCAGCGTGTCTCCGGACTGCGCGTGGTAGAGACCGTGGCTCGCATCATGCGCCTCGGCAATGATCGGATTGAAGGCCGCGCGAAACAAGGTAGCGTCCATCTCGTCGGCGATCTGCTCCATCCGTCCGGCCAGAACGGAGAGTGTGATTGGGTCAATGTCGCTCATGCTTGCGCCTTTACTTCAGCGATGTCGTTCCAGACATCCTGGCGGGTGATCTTTCCGCCGGTGATTTCAAATCGGTCGATGAACCTGATGCCGTCAAACGCGGTGCCGTCAGGCCACTCCCCTGCGAGCGTGCCGCGGCAATAGACGACTGCAGCTTCGCCCTCGCTTTGCATGGCGTCGAAGCCCGCATAGGTCTTGGTGACGAATTTGTAGCGTGGGCTTGCCCAGTCGATCAGTTCTTGCAGGCGCGTCATCGGGGCAGTGCCGGGAAACTGCATGGTGAAGTCATCGCCCAGATGGGCTTCGGCGACCGCGATCTCGCGGCGCTCCATCGCGGTGAGGTAGCTTTGCACAAGCGCGGCAGCGTCGGGGCGTGCGTCAGCGGGCATGCGGGCCTTGCGCCCGCGATAATAATTCGCGGCTGGCATGTCATGGATCATGACGGTGACGAGCTCCGGTGCGGCGGGAATGACGAATCGCACAGCGTCGGTCAGAGCTTCGCCCAACCGCCGTTTTTCATCAGGGCCATAGCCTTCTAAGACGTGAAGTTCGACAATCGGCAAGCCATCCTCCCAGCAGCAACCTGTATTTTCTATAATACATATTTAGTATTTTTGTTAAGTCAAAAAAACCAATATTGAAGTACAAATACTTGATCTTCTGTGTTACACGCCTACGATCACCGAGGGTTTTGGGAGGAATCATCGCGTGCAAAATGCGGGATCGGAAATTCTGCCAGAAGGTGGCAAAGCGCGGCGGGTCTACCTGTCTTTGCGCGACCAGATTTCCGATGGCCGCCTATCCGCAGGTGAGACCCTGCCGGGCGAGCAGCGCCTTGCCGAGAGCTTCGGGGTGTCGCGTGTTACTGTGCGTCGTGCGCTTGATGCGCTGTCCGACGCCGGTCTGATCGAAAAGCGTGCCGGAAGCGGCACAACCGTGCGAGCCCGGGCTTTGACCGGAAAGCGGGCGGCGATGGATTTCAACACCTTGATGCCGCAGCTGGTTGAAATGGGTCATTCCACCACGGCGCGGCTCCTGTCTTTTTCCTACAGTCAAGCGCCGGATTTCGTGGCGCAGGCCATGGGCTTGGATCGGGCTGAGAAGGTTCAGATTGCAACCCGCGTGCGGATTGCGGACGAGACGCCGTTTTCGCATCTGACAACTTACGTCCCGGCGGAAATTGCGCAGAACTACTCTGAAGACGATCTCGCGACCACGCCACTCTTCAAGTTGTTGGAGCGCAGTGGCGTTAAAATCAAGGAAGCGCATCAGTCGGTCTCTGCGACGCTCGCGGGGCCGGATGTGGCCGATGCACTGGATGTGGCGGTTGGCTCGGCACTCTTGTCGCTCAAGCGGGTTGTGCGTGATTTCGAAGGCAATGGGGTTGAGTACCTTTCGGGGCTTTACCGGCCCGACATGTTCCGCCTCGAAATGCCCCTGAGCCGCGTAGGCAGCGGAAGCGCGCGTCATTGGGAGCCGGCAATCGGGCAAACCGGGGAGGCATCCTCGTGAGTGTGCCGCAGACGTTGCTCGACAAACTCTGGGCTACGCACGAAATCCTCAGGCGCGAGGACGGCGTATCTCTGCTCTGGGTGGATCGGCATTTGGTTCATGAAGGCTCCCACCACGCCTTCGCGAAGCTTGCTGCGCGTGGTGCAAAAGTCGCGGTGCCCGAACTGACATTCGCTGTGGTCGATCATTATGCACCGACCCGCAACAGGGCGAGGATTGAGGACCCGCAGATCGCGCGGATGATCAAGACGCTCCGGACCAATGCCCGTTCTCATGACGTGCGTCTCTTTGACCTCAATGATCCTGGCCAGGGCATCGTTCACGTGATCGGGCCTGAGCAGGGACTGACCTTACCGGGGCTTCTGATCAATTGCGGTGACAGCCATACCTCGACCCATGGCGCTTTCGGAACGCTGGCCTTTGGCATTGGCGCGACCGAAGTTGCCCATGTTCTTGCCACCCAGACTGTTTGGCAGAAAAAGCCGCCGGCGATGCGCATCACGGTGGATGGATCGCTCGGGCCGGGCGTGAGCGCCAAGGATATTGCGCTCAATTGGATCGCACAGCTGGGCACCGATGGCGCGCGCGGTCATGCATTGGAATATGCCGGCAGCGCGATCCGCGATCTAACTATGGAAGGACGAATGACCCTGTGCAATCTCTCGATCGAGGGTGGCGCACGCTTTGGCATGGTGGCTCCGGATGCAACGACGCTGGCCTATGTCGAAGGCCGCCCGCACGCTCCAAAGGGCGCGGATTGGGATAAGGCAGTTGCTGCCTGGTCGGAGTTCGTCTCAGAGCAAGGCGCAGAGTTCGCGAAGGATATCCATTTCGACGCGGCCGACATCGCTCCGACCGTCACATGGGGCACCAGCCCCGAACAGGCGCTGCCGGTGGATGCAAGCATCCCCGATCCGGCACGGCTTGCGGGCGGTAAATCCGACTCGGCGCGTGCGGCGCTTGACTATATGGGGCTTGTCGCGGGCAGGCCGCTGGCGGGTACGCCGGTAGATCAGGTTTTCATAGGCTCTTGCACCAATGGTCGCATCGAGGATCTCCGTGCGGCGGCGGCGGTGCTCTCTGGCCGGCGGGCCAAAGTGCCGGGTCTTGTTTCTCCCGGTTCGGCGCAGGTCAAGGCGCAGGCCGAGGACGAGGGGCTCGACAAGATCTTCACCAAAGCCGGGCTGGACTGGGTCGCGTCGGGCTGTTCGATGTGCGTTGGGATGAACGGAGATCTCGTGGGCGAAGGCAAGCGCTGCGCCTCTTCCACCAACCGGAACTTCCGGGGCCGGCAGGGTCGCGGTGCCCGCACGCATCTGATGTCGCCCGTCATGGTGGCCGCGGCGGCCGTGAACGGTGCGATTGCCGATGTCCGGCCACTCCTAGACGGGAGGGCTGTTTGATGTCGGGATGGACACGACATGAAGGACAGGCTGTTGCGTTGCCGCTTGCCAATATCGACACCGACCAACTGATCCCAGCGCGGTTCATGTCGGTTCCGCGCTCGGAGGGTTACGGCGACTACCTGTTGCACGATATGCGCCGCGATGACGACGGCGCTTTGCTGGCTGATTTTCCGTTGAACAGGAACAATGCCGCGAGCGTTCTGGTTACCGGACGCAATTTTGGTAGCGGGTCTTCGCGGGAAGCGGCGGTTTACGCGCTGGTCGATGCGGGCATCCGCGCGGTGATTGCGCCCAGTTTCGGCGATATCTTTTCCAGCAATGCCGTTAACAATGGCCTGCTCCCGGCCCGTGTCGACGCAGATGAGATCGAGAAACTTTTTGCCCTTCTGGGCAACGGTGCCGCGGAAGCGACGGTTGATCTGAAGGAGGGCGCCGTCAAGCTGGCCGGGACGACACTGTATTTCGCGCTCGACGAGAGCTGGCGGATCAAGCTCATCAACGGTTGGGATGATATCGACCTGACCCAGCAACACGCCGAGGCTATAAGCCGATTCAAGGAAAACCGTAGTCAAACCGCGTCGTGGGCCTGGCCCGCAGCGGCGGATTGAAGGGCGCCATGTGAACTGGCGTAAACAGGCATCTGGGAGGTGCCGACAACCCAAGGGGATAGCACTCGAACGCGCCCCGACGTTAAGTGGAGAAGAACAATGAAGATGAAAATCCTGGGCAGCATCCTTGCCGGCTCGACCCTCATCGCAAGCGCCCTACAGGCACAAGAGACCATCTCGGCAGTGCACGCGATTCCGGAGACCCTGATCTATACCAAGAGCTTCCTGTCCTTTGTGGACAAGGTGAATGAAGCTGGTGAAGGCGTCGTGCAGATTGACGTGCGTGGCGGCCCCGAGGCCATCGGAATGTTCCAGCAGCCTGACGCGGTGCGCGACGGTATCGTGGACATGGTCTATACGCCCGGCTCCTTCTACGGTGGCGCGCTTCCTGAGAAAGACGCCATGGTTGCCTCGAACCTGACCGCCGTGGAAACACGTGCCAATGGCGGGATCGAGCTGATCGACCAGATTCACCAGGAAAAAATGGGCCTGAAATACCTTGGCTGGTTTGACAGTGGTGTTTGCTACAACCTGTGGACCCGGAACGAGCCGACTTTCGACAGTGCCGGC